>JBCBQE010000818.1:0-3432 GCA_039820385.1 Cyanobacteria bacterium J06635_10 | reverse complement strand
CTACACAGGTTTTGATTATCCATTACAAGTTAAATTTGATTCACACCTAACAATCAAACAACTTATTCTCATAGTTGGTGGTGGTTTGACTCCGAGGATGGTTAGGCAGTATCACAAGTTGGGGTAAAATTCATAACAAACTTGAGAAATTATTAATAATACAGGCTTTTTAATAAATGGCATTTGCCGTTGGCTTTACTGAGTTATTAATAACTTATTAATTATTTATTACGAAAGATTAATTCATAAGTAACTTGTTGGTAAGTTATCATACTCTACGAAACACCAGTGATATTATTCGGATAGATTGCTACCTCATATAAATAGAGGCCATCATGCCACGGTCAGTAAAAATACAGGATAAATATATCACAAAAGTAAAAACTGCCGTACAACGCCAGGGTTATGCACGACAAAAGGATTTGGCAGAAGAGTTAGGACTTTCTCTGGCGACTGTCAGCCACTTCCTCAATGGTAAACCGATTGATGTCCTCAACTTTCAGGAAATTTGTGAGAGCTTGGGGCTCGATAGGAAAGAGATAGTAGATTCTTCTTATATTGAAAACAACGGTAATAACTCAGAGGAGAATAATGTTTACACCAATGCTGGCGTTGCTGAATGTACAAAGGAGGTAGTTGATTTTATATATGTAGAACGTCCTCCTGTAGAATGTATTTGTATTGAGACACTAACTCAACCTGGTGCATTGCTGCGGATTAAAGGTGCTGGTTGGACTGGTAAAACCTCTTTAATGGCAAAAATACTGCCAGAATTAAAGAAGAAAGGATATCGTACAGCACTATTAAATTTGCATTACGCCGACACGTCACATTTCGGTAACCTTGAAAAATTTTTACAGTGGTTTTGTGTCAGCGTTGGACGAATTTTAGGATTACCAAATCGATTAGCAGATTACTGGGATGAAGAATTTTCTACCAGTAAGATTAACTGCACTGCTTATTTTGAAGAATATTTATTAGCTGAATCAGATAATCCGTTAATTTTATGTTTGGATGAAACAGAAAGAATTTTTCCCCATACAGAGATTGCATCAGAATTCTTAGGATTATTAAGAGCTTGGCACGAACAAGCAAAAACTCGTACACTTTGGGGAAAATTAAGATTGGTAGTTGCTCATTCAACGGAAGTTTATGTACCTTTAAAGCTGAATGAATCACCCTTTGCTGTAGGTAAATCAATAGAATTACCAATATTTACTGTTGAGCAAGTACATAATTTAGCTAATCATCACGGATTGAAATGGGAATTATCTGATATCAAACAACTTATAGATGTAGTGGGAGGGCATCCCCATTTATTAGAGCAAGCTTTTTCTCATCTGAAGATGAATAAAAGTTTAACCTTGGAGCAAATTCTACAAACTGCAGCCACAGAAGCGGGAATTTATCGCCACCATTTGCGTCATTATTGGAACATGATTAGCAAACATTCCGAATTAGCAGACACATTAAAAAAAGTGGTGATGGCGGCAGATAAATTAGCCTTGGAACCAATGCAAGCATACAAATTGCACAGCATGGGATTAGTGCATCTATCAGGTAATGAAGCTCAAATTGCCTGTAATTTGTATCGTCAATATTTTTCTTATTGTTTTGGACTTAATTCTTAGATTCAAAGCATTACGGAGAATTCCAATTTTACAATAAGCCCGCAGGCTTTAAGCCTGGGGCTAATATTACAAAGCCAGGCTTTGTTTGTGTAGCCGCACCTTTACAGGGTGTCGGGCACCAAGCATTTTAATTTTATTGGTTTCAATAAATAAGGTTTTTGGTATTTAAATCATGAGTAATAAGAAAAATTCAATTTATCAAGTTGGTGGAAGTTTACCTGCTGATGCTACTACTTAAGTAAAGCGTAAAGCAGACGAAGAATTTTATCAAGCCTTGAAAGACGGAGAGTTTTGTTATGTATTAAACTCCCGACAAATGGGTAAATCTAGTTTACAGGTACAAACCATGAAAAGACTTGAAAAAGATGGTATTGCCTGTGCAGAAATTGATATAACGCTAATTGGTACTCAAAATGTAACGCCACAACAATGGTATGGAGGTTTAATTAGAAATTTAAATAATATTTTTCAGAATTTTATCTCACCAGATTTTAACTTGCGTTCTTGGATAAAAGAACGAGAAATGATTTCTCCCGTTCAAATTTGGGCTGAATTTATCGAAGATGTGTTGTTGAAAGAAATTCCGCAGAATATAGTTATTTTTATTGATGAAATTGATAGTATCCTCAGCATCAGCTTTAAAGATGATTTTTTTGCAGCAATTCGTGCTTTTTACAATAAACGTACTCAAAAACCAGAATATCAGCGTTTGACTTTTGCGCTGCTGGGTGTAGCAACTCCTTCAGATTTAATTAGCAATAAGAATCGGACACCTTTTAATATTGGACGAGCGATTCAATTGGATGGCTTTAAGCTTGAAGAAGCTCAGCCTTTAGCCCGTGGTTTATTTGGGACAGAAGAGAAATCAAAAGCAGCATTAGAAGAAATATTATATTGGACTAGCGGACAACCATTTTTGACACAAAAAATATGTCAATTGCTGTTATCCTATTGTCGTGAAAATTGTCATACAAATAAATGTTCGGTGAAACATTTAGTAGATAAACTTATACAAACAAAGATAATTAATAATTGGGAAGCTCAAGACGAACCAGAACATTTAAGAACCATTAAAGACAGAATTGTCAGAAATCATCAATGTTCGGGTAGGTTGTTAGGAATTTACGAAAAAATTGTTAAAGAAGGTGAATTAGTTTGGAACGATTACAGTAGGATAAAAATGCAATTGCGTTTATCTGGATTAGTATTTAAACAAGGGAATAAATTAAAAGTTTATAATCGTATTTATCAATCAGTTTTTAATTATACTTGGGTTAAAAAAGAGCTAAGAAAATTACGACCTTATGCAGAAGCATTGAATGCTTGGGAAATATCCAAATATGAGGATAAATCGCGACTTTTGCGGGGACAAGCCCTAGAAGAAGCTGAAACTTGGGCAGCAGATAAAAGTTTGAGCGACTTAGATTATAAGTTTTTACAAGCAAGTCATGAATGGGATAGACGCGAAGAAAAGATTGCTTTAGTGGTAGAGAAACAAGCAAAAGAAGCAGAGAAACACGCAAAAGAAGTTTTATTGCAAGCAAAGAAAAAAAGCAATATACAGATTAAGGCTGCAACTTTTTTGATGTTTTTATCTCTATTAGGACTCGCAACTGCTGGTTTATTTACTAATTCAATACAGCAAAAATTATACCTAATACTTGCAGACAAGAATATCGAATTATCGGGTAATGCTGCTTTACGGTTGTCTAATTATCAGCAAATAGAAGCTTTGAAGTCAGCAATACTAGTTGGGGAAGAATTGCAAAAAATAGTAAAAGATGGACGCTCAGTTGAAACT
>JBCBQE010000817.1:0-3437 GCA_039820385.1 Cyanobacteria bacterium J06635_10 | reverse complement strand
TTCTGTAGCGCTAGATAAAGCCAGCCCCATTCGACGTGCTACTTCCGTTGCATCTAAAACCACCGCATCCAGCAATAAACGACAGCAACGTCCGGAAATTAAACCATGTACGTTAGAATTATCTACAATTTGTAATAAAACTTGTTGCCAAGAAGTGGTATGTTCTTGGTTTTGTAATAAGGCGTTTGCCCTTTGGGCAGTGGCTAAGCCAATCGCATTATTCACCTTCATCAGATTTTCGTACATCGCCGTTGCTGCATCGTCATCTAAGGAAACGCAAGCACCCGGTAAACCAATACAAATTCGCGCTACTAAGCCATCAACAACATGAGATACTATGGCGGTATCGGTTTGACGTACATTACCGTAGCGCATCACCTTAGCAAGCGGCGGTAATGCATTCATTAAATGAGTGACATCCCTGGTTAAAGCCGCAGCATTTTGTAACCGCGACATTAAATAAATTACCGCATCGGGTAAATCAGATAAAATTACTCGATCCAACAAACTTGTTAGAATTGGTAACTCATCAGTCGTATCCGCAGCACTACAAGCTTTGGAATTTGCAGCATCGCGAATCGTATTACCCCAAATTCCGGCTTCAATTAAATTCACAGCAAATTCAGGATGCCATTGCAGCAACCAAAATTCGTGAAAAGTACCCTTCTTACCGCGAGTTGGTTGAAATTGTCCCCAAGGAATATCTAAAAGATTGAGACGATGCAGTAAATGAGAGCGAGCTAAATCATTCTCTTTGCGTAAATCTAAATCGTATATCTTTTCTGTAGCCTCCGCAGGCATCCGCAACCGTTTTTGCGATCGCACTAAATCTTGCTGTAAGGGCACCATCGGCGTATCATCTGGCACCTTACCCAAACTTTCTCCAACAATCAATTTGTCGTGAATTAACTGCATCGGTAAACTGCTACCAAAACACATTACCGTTTGAGTCGCTTCATTTAACTCCGGTAAACCAGGTAAAGGATGATTTCGCAAAGCTGCCAAAGATTCCGCCAATCGCACTGCTTCAATTACATGGGCAGAAGAAGCATCCAAATCTTGTTCCCGAAGTAAGCGCGCTACTTTTGTCATCCAGCTTATTGAGATGGAGGGGGAAGAAGGGGTAGAGGGGGTAGAGGGGGTAGAGGGGGTAGAAATTTCTTTTTCTTTATCCTTTTGCATTTCCAATGCCCCATGCCCCATGCCCCATGCCCAAAGATGATGATACCAACCAGGTGATTCGATACCGGCACCGTAACCACTGCTATAAGATAAACGTCCGTAAGTCCAAGGTATCCAGGTTGCTTGGACCTTTTTTTTAGGTAAACCTTTGAGTAAAGCAGTATCTTCCTTAACTGCTGGCATCTGGGAAAGTGCGGGGGCGTGCCAAGCTCCGCAGACGACGGCGATACGTTCAAATCCTTCTTTTTGAGCTGCGCGGATACTTTTTCGCATATAGGCTTCGCGCTTGGCTTCCATAGGATTTGTCAAAGTCGGCATTTCTTCACGCGCGGCAGTCATTGCTTCCAGAATAGCAGTAAATAAATCAACACTATTCCCTCGTGTTTCTACCATCTGTTCCCACCAGCGTTCGCGATCGCTGTAACCTGCTGCTTCTGCGAGTAACCCCAAAGGATCTTGAGAAGGATGGGTAGAAGGGGTAGAAAATTCTTCCTTATCTCCTTGTCCACTTATCTCCTTTTTCCCTTCTTCTCCCATTGCCATGCGATGAGTTAATGGTAAATCCATGAATCGCACGGGGATATTATTACTTAGAGCAAATTGTATCGCTTGCCACTCTGGAGAAAATATAGCAAAGGGATAATAAACGCTTTCTTTAGGGTCATCTGGGAGGTAAATTAGTAAAGCTACCGGGGGTTGCATTCCACTTGAAGTGACCAGTGGTAGCAAGGATTCAGCATCAGGAGGTCCTTCGACGAGGATGGTGTCGGGTTGTAGTTGTTCTAAAGCTTGGCGGAGGCTAAGTGCTGATCCGGGACCGTGATGTCGTATACCAAAGATGTGGGTAGTCATTTCAGTTATCAGTAATCAGTAATCAGTTATCATTTATCCCATCAATGAATCGGGGGGTACCTCCCATGCTGAACCCATGAATGATTATTTTTGTTTAAAATTTCCTGCTGCTAACACTTGTTCTACTGTTAAATTTAATTCTGGAAAAGTATGAGAAATAATTTTTTGAGTACCTGTAAATTCTGTATCTTCGTATAAACCTTCTTCGAGCAACAATATCGTGACTTTTGATTCAATTGGGTCTACAATCCAATATTCAGGTATTTCTAAAGCTGCATATTCAGAACGTTTATAACGATAATCGCGCTTTACTGATTCGGGACTAACTATTTCTACAACTAATAAAGGTGGAGACTGACAAACAGCAGATTCGTCCAAGAATTCCATTACTTGTTCTGATGTGACAACATAAACATCAGATAATCTAGATTTCCGCCATCCAGTTCTAATTCCTGCTTCTCGAAAACACATCCAAGGTAAGTTGAGATGTTTGATTTGTGCATCAAAGTTTTGTTCGATAAATTTGGCGATTAATAGATGTCTAAAAGTTGGTGGATTGATTAACTCAAGTTTTCCATCAATAAGTTCGTAACGGTTATCTGTACCGTCATAGAAATTCAAGTATTCTTCAAATGAGTATAAGTTTTTTGTTGTTGTTTGGGTCATAATTTAAAGATTTTTCTTTGAAAGATAGCAATACAGAATATTGATTTAGATTCTATTTATTGTAGAACAGGTATCTTGAGAATTTATAGAAACCAATTTCCATCACAGATAAATCAATAAGTATAAAATTATTCATCAAACTTCAAATATTAATAAATCATCACTACAGAAGCTGTCGTATATAATTCAATGTAGTACAATACATTAATTAACTGACGGGCACCCATAAGAATTTTTTTAGAAGAAAAAATTCTTATGGGAACCCTTGACATTTATCAAGCAAATAAAGTAACCGTCAGTAGATATTAATCTAATCAAAACTTATTCAAATACCCCACTAGAAAGATGCGTTTACCATATTGGCTTCCAAACTTTCGTTCTTGGTTTAATGCAGTCGCTTTAACCTTATTGATGATTAGCATTACTTATGTAATGGATTATTTTCTCAAAAATATAGGAGATTTACTAAATTTAGCACCTTGGTTATTGGGAGCAATCGTGTTTTTACTTTTCTTATTCCCGATAGTGGCAATAGCCTTTTTACATAACTGGTTACATACTTTCCTAGATATCTTTTTTCCAGAGAGCAGAATTCTTGATGATGTTGTACAAGCGGGATGGTTTCCCAGTCTTTTTAGCTGGTGGGAAGGGATTTATGGTTGGACTGTTAATGTATTATCATCTTTGTTTACATTTTATCTATTAGGAGTCTTTTTTATATCTCCTTATTCATCGAC
>JBCBQE010000816.1:0-3445 GCA_039820385.1 Cyanobacteria bacterium J06635_10 | reverse complement strand
CTATTTTTTACTATTAACAACTAACAACTAATGCTAAATTCATTTTATTCTTCTCCATCGCCTATACCATTGCAACGGCTTCACGTATACGATAGCTTAATGATGAACGCCAAGCGCTGGAAAGAAGCTCATCACTACCATCGGCAGCGTCAGAACGTGCATTATCAATCTCTCAACGAACCGGGAATAGTTTGCGGTTTGGGAGTGAGAATAATTGAACCACCAAAAGAGGCAGCTGCGAGATTTCGGGATAAGAGGTGGTTAGAAATTGCTCCTGGAATTGCAATTGATTTGGAGGGGAACCCGATAATTGTAGATCCCACAACCGATCGCACTTTCAGAATCGCAACTAGCCCCCCAATAACTGGAAGTTTGACGGTGTACTTAGTAGCGAGTTATGTGGAACCGCAAGACTCAGAAAAAGCAACAAAATCCGAACTAATTCGGGAATGGTTCCGCTTAGATGAAAAAACTAGTCCACCCACAGAAAATGAAGTAGAACTATGTCGTATTAAGTTAGAACCCCCAACTGTAGAACTTCAAAACCCAGTCGATGTTTTATTTCCCAATGCTAACCAGTTAGATTTTCGTTACCGTCACCAAGCTAAAGCCAGATCCCAAGGTGTTGTCAGAATAGCAACTACTGTAAACGCAGCTTATGATAACCTTTCCTACTTAATGCAGTCTGTTGCAAGTCTGTATCCTACCTTAGAAGGAGACACAGAGATTGGAATAGTAAGTTTATATGAAAAACTCCCCGAATATGACTTAGTTTTTCTGACTGCTTTGCAAGCACTCAATATTGATTTACAAGAGTTAAAAGTTCTGGAAAATTATTTACAAACAGGCGGTATTGTTTTTATAGAGCTTTCTCACAAGGATGATGATATTAATTACGACATTTTACGAGAAGGTATCGAACAATTGATTCAAACACATTTTAAAACCAAAATGCAATCTTTCTCAGAACTAAGTCAAAAGCATCTATTACGAACTAAACCCTTTTTATTTGCAAAACTTCCCCAAATAAATCGCAAATTTGTCCAATTATGGAACGCAGGAGGAATTATTTTTGTGGAAGGAAATTTATCTGCGGCTTGGGGAGGATTAAATCAAGATGTAGCCCTCGAACGAAATGAAATTCGCACGGCTCATGAATTAGGCATTAATATTCTTAATTTTGCTCGACAACGGCGGCAAATGACCGAACTTAACGATTAACAGTTAGGAGTTAGGAGTGTAGAGACGTAGCAGTGCTACGTCTCTACAGGAGTTATTTCCCCATTCCCTATTCCCTATTCCCCATTCCCTATTCCCTATTCCCTATTCCCTATTCCCTGTTCCCTTATTTATTTTAAAGGTATTCATTTATGGCAGGTGTTACAGCAATTCTTTCTAAAAAATCATTAGAATTCACGCCGAGTAATCCGTTAGAATCTTCCGATTCGAGTTTTAATGGTGAAAATCTGTTTGATGTTACTGTTGTAAATGATAGCGATAAATTTGCCAGCTTTCAATTAGAACTTTCTGCTCCTGGCGTAGATGAAAATTCTCATATCAAATGGTATTGCGTAGAACCAGAAATTTGTGCCAAAACACCACCAGGTAGCGAAACTAAATTTCAGATAGCAATTACTAAAGCCCCAATTCCTGCTTATGATACTAACATTGACCTCGAACTTGATGTTTTTTCTGTAGAATATGAAAAGTTAAAAACTAAGAAAAATCTGAAGTTAAGAGTTAACAGACCTTTAAAATCTTTACAGGTAGAAATGCCTGTAAAAAGATTCCGAGTTAAACCGGGGGATAGTAGAAAAATTCCGGTTATAGTATATAACTTAAGTCCAAAGTTTTCGGAAATTACTCTTACTTGTTCGCAATTAAATCCTGAGTGGATGACCAGAACTCAAACAAAATTACAATTAGAACCAGGAGACTCAGAAAACATAACTTTTTCATGTCACCCGCCAATAGATACTCTTAGTAAAGAATATAATTTCACAATAGAAGTTAAATCCAATACTAGTCATTATACTACCCGCGAACAAGGGGTTTTAGAAGTACTTCCAAATGGAACTGTAGAGTTTAGTTGTACTGAAAAAAAGAAAACTATTCCAGGAAAAGGAAGGAATAACTCTCAAAAAGCTGATTATGAATTAGTATTTTGGAATGACAGCAATTTACCCCACCACGTCGATATCATAGCTCCAGAAAAAGACGAGAAAGAATGTGAATTAATCATTCCTGAAGGTATTAATATTGCTCCTGGTGAAACAAAAATAATGCATTTGTTAGCAGCAGCGAAAAGACATTGGTTAGGAACAAAAAAAATCCGCAAGTTTGCTGTTTCGGCTGTTTTAAGCAATCCAGCGTCTGGAGAATTCAGCATGGAAATTTCTCCCAAACCCAATACTGAAATTTTGGAGTTGAAGATTTTACCCATTATTCCGTTTTTACTTCAAGTTGGCGGAGCAATTTTAATTCCGTTGCTGTTGTTATTAAATTGGTGGATGCGTCCGCGAATATATCATCAAGGTACCGTAAATTCTGTCAAATTCTTTGGGAATGGTAGTTTAATATTCAGTGGTTCTAGCGATCGAACAATTCGACGCTGGCAAGTTGAAGATAGTGGTGGGTTTTTGCAAAAAAGCGCTGAAGTTGAAGATAAAGGCAAAGTTGCAAGAAAAGAACAGCTTAATAATAAAGCCGTGCGGGTTATTCGTCAAAGTCCAAAAGATGATGATCTACTCGCAGTTGGACTTGAGAATGGAGAAATTAAGCTATGGGATATCTCTTCAAATCAAGATAAAAAAATTGATTTTAAATATGATAAGTTAAGCCGCGTATTTGACCTTGTTTTTAGTAGAGATGGAGGCTATTTGTTTAGCGGTCATGGTAATGGTCTTGTTAAACAGTGGAATCTTGAATCTGATAATAAAAGGAATACTGAATCTGATAGTAATGATTCCGTAACTAATATTGATCGGAAATTTACAAAAGTTAATTTTGCAGTTTATGCTTTAGCAATCGATCGAGAAAATACCAATAATCCTTTAGTTTTAATTGCAGGTCGCTATAACAAAATTGCAGTTTGGCAGCCTCAAAAAAACAATGGAAATAACGAAATACTGACAAAGTATTATAATCAAAAGATACAAGAAACGAATCAAAAAAATTTTACACCTGTTATTGGTCAACAGCATTATATTACTAGCCTCGCAAATGCTAATAATAATGTTAATAATATTTTAGCAAGTGGCGATAATAAAGGATATATTACTTTATGGGATATGAATAAAATCCGTGAGTGTATTAATGTATCTACTGGAAAAGAAAATACAGACCGGGAAGAGAAACAAGACGATTCCGATCGAGATGAAAATGATAAATCAGTATTTTGCAATCAAGCAATTATTGAACAATGGCGCGATGGTCATAACAAACA
>JBCBQE010000815.1:0-3454 GCA_039820385.1 Cyanobacteria bacterium J06635_10 | reverse complement strand
CAGTATTACTAAAGCTATCCACACTTTCTACAAAGGAGAATTCATTTTGATTAATTGTCCTACCATTTTGTTCAATAGAGTTTAAGATAACATCACCTTTTTCACCATTAAATTTAGTAATATTGCTGTTGAAATCTGCAGCTTTAGCGGAATTAGCAGAAAACAAAAATGTACTAGCGATCAAACCAACGGAAGTAACTAACTTATTAAATTTCATTTTTTTCCCTTCTCTTTATGTCTTCTCTTTTTTGAGGCAATTTGTCTTGCCCTTCGTATATAATTCTGTTCTATTAGCCTTTGATAATCCATCCGCAAAGACTCGGAAAATAATTTAAAGTTTAGGAATGCAAAAAATGTTAATTTTGAAGTTTTTTTGAAGTTGAATAAGTCATATATTAAATGCAGTTTTAATAACCGATTTACTTAACTAATAACAGGAAAAATTATTTATTAATTTGATAAATTTAGTCTTGATATTTATAAAGAAACTTTGCTGATATCTTCTATCTCAACGAGAAACCGGGTTTTTTAGGTAATAGCTCAAATTGAATATCGGATTTTTGAGATACGTAAGTAAATCTGGTTTATGTGCACTGATTGAAGAAGTAAGATGTTATTTGAGGTGTAATTTTGACAAGTTGTAAAGGTTTGAGTAAGCTCTCCAGAGGTAGTATGACGGTTGCTGATATAATCCTTCACCGTCATAAAGGTAAAATTTTACGTCTAGACTAAAACAAATGTTCCAAAAGTTAAGCAACTGACTAAAATAAGTACATGTCCCCAATTACACGCTATAATCAGTTGACTTCCGATATTAGTTCTTCTCAAAATCCCACATTCGTCTTAGTTGACGGACATTCCCTGGCGTTTCGTTCTTATTTTGCTTTCGCGAAATCTCGAGATGGGGGGCTTCGTACCAAAGCGGGTATACCCACCAGCGTCTGTTTTGGCTTTATTAAGTCTTTGCTGGAAGTTATAGATAATCTTCAACCTGAAGCGATCGCAGTTGCTTTTGACTTGGGTACCCCGACTTTCCGCCATCAAGCTGATGATAATTACAAAGCTAACCGTCAGGAAACACCTGAAGATTTTATTCCCGATTTAGAAAATCTCCACGAATTACTTACGGGATTGAATTTACCAATATTAACTGCTCCGGGTTTTGAAGCAGATGATGTTTTAGGAACTTTGGCACAAAAAGCATCTAGCGCTGGATATCAAGTTAAAATCCTGACAGGAGATAAAGATTTATTTCAGTTAGTTGACAAAAATAAGCAAATTAGCGTTCTGTATTTTGATAAGGAATCTCTACGACGTTCAACTACAGGGCCAAAAGAATTTTTCTCGGAAGAAGTTAAACAGAAATTAGGGGTTTTACCATCCCAAGTTGTTGATTTTAAAGCGCTTTGCGGCGATTCATCGGATAATTACCCCGGCGTGAGGGGGATTGGGGAGAAGACAGCAGTAAAATTGCTTGATACTTATGGTTCCCTGGAAAAAGTTTATCAGTCTTTAGATCAAATCAAAGGCGCAGCTCGTAAAAAACTCGAAGCAGGTATGGAAGATGCGGATAAATCGCAGTTTTTAGCGAAGATTAAGGAAGATGTGCCGCTGGAAATTAATTTAGAAGATTGTAAATTAAAAGGTTTTGATGATAAGGAACTCAAACCGATTTTAGAAAAGTTGGAATTTAGTTCTTTTCTCAAAAAAATTAATGAACTTCAACAAAAGTTTGGCGGTAATGTTGAGGAAGTAAAAGAAACGGAAGTTGTAGAAGCTGAAGATGATGATTTTTGGACTTATGAAGAGACACTAGAATTCCAAAAGCAAAATGCTTCTCCTATTCAACCGCGCATCATTGATACGGAAATAAAACTGAATGAATTGGTTGAAATCCTCCAACAATTTACAAGTTCGGAAACACCCGTTGCTTGGGATACCGAAACTAGCGATTTAGAACCTCGAGATGCTCAATTAGTGGGAATTGGTTGTTGTTGGGGTGTTGAAGCTTCGGAAGTTGCTTATATTCCTTTAGGACACAAAAATGGGGATAATCTTGATAAAGATACTGCATTAGAAGCGCTACGTCCAATTTTGGAAAGTGCAGATTATCCCAAAGCTTTTCAAAATACTAAATTCGATCGCTTAGTTTTACGATGTCAGGGAATTAATTTAGCAGGAGTAATATTTGACTCCATGTTAGCAAGTTATGTTTTGAATCCCGACAACAGTCATAATTTAAGCGAACTTTCTCAAAAGTACTTGAAATTGACAGCTAAAAGTTATATTGAGTTAGTTCCTAAAGGTCAAACTATTGCGGATATTAGCATTTCTGAGGTAGCAGATTACTGTGGTATGGATGCTTATACCACATTCCAATTAGTCGCAAAACTGCGACAAGAATTGAATAATTTTCCCCGTTTATCAAAACTTTTACTAAAAGTAGAACAACCGCTAGAAAAAGTTTTAGCGGAGATGGAATATCAAGGAATCCGCATTGATACAGCTTATTTAAAAGAACTTTCTGAGCAATTAGAAAATGATTTAAATAAGTTAGAGGCACAAGTACATGAAATAGCTGGAGAAAAATTTAATCTAGGTTCTCCTAAACAGTTGAGTCAAATATTATTTGAGAATCTGGGTTTAAATAAAAAGTATTCTCGTAAAATTAAAACTGGATATTCTACAGATGCGGCAACTTTGGAAAAGTTGCGAGATAACGATCCACATGAGATTCTTGATGGCATTATCGAATATCGTACTTTATCTAAATTAAAGTCTACTTATGTCGATGCACTTCCTGCTTTAGTACGTGACGATACTAAGCGGGTGCACACAGATTTTAATCAAACAGCGACATCTACTGGAAGGCTATCTTCTTCTAATCCCAACTTACAAAATATTCCGATTCGTACAGCTTTTAGCCGTCAGATTCGTAAAGCTTTTTTACCAGAATCGGGTTGGTTAATAGCAGCCGCTGATTACTCGCAAATTGAATTGAGAATTTTGGCTCATTTGAGTAAAGAACCAGTTTTAATACAAGCTTATAACAATAATGAAGATATTCATACCGTGACGGCGCGGTTGGTATATGAAAAGGATGATATTACACCAGATGAAAGACGAGTGGCGAAAACTATTAATTTTGGTGTAATTTACGGAATGGGTTCGTTGAGATTTTCTCGTTCAACTGGTATTGATAAAAATCTTGCTAACGAATTTATTAAAAGATTTTACTCTCGCTATCCAAAAGTTTTTGAGTTTCTGGAAGGTTTGAAAAAACAAGCTATTTCTCAAGGTTATGTAGAAACAATTTTAGGACGTAGGCGTTATGTCGATTTTACCAGTAACAGTTTACAGAAGCTGAAAAATCTGGATATCGAAGAAATTGACTTAAGTAAATTGAAAAATTTAGGTGCTTACGATGCTGGATTATTGCGTGCTGCTGCTAATG
>JBCBQE010000814.1:0-3456 GCA_039820385.1 Cyanobacteria bacterium J06635_10 | reverse complement strand
TCCAGTTTGTCCATGGATTTACACCCTCAGACATTTTTTCCCAACCTGCATTTTGCAATAGTTGCTCGTAATATCTACTCAGTTCATCAGTATTTATTTTCGATTCAAGATTTGCTACCAACATTGAACCATCTGTACTAAAATTACCTACGGGTTTTTGAGTTAATTTTGTGTTTAAGGGTAGAGCTAAAATTTTTTGTATACAATGATTGTGTATTTGCTTTACATTCATCTCTAATATGACCGCTTGATGGGATCGATAGTTCTATCTGAAATTGAGAATTATGATTTTTTTGTATCTATGTAAAATCATGGCTAACTCTTAATTTTAAATTACCTAATTTATTTACGACAATCAATAGAAAAAGTCATATAAACACATGACTAAAGTCATATCTTGGTGTTGAAAGTTTAACTTTAAAAATCCTATATAAGTTGCCAGCATTTTCGATACTGAAAAACCCGGTTTTAAAAAACCGGGTTTGAGTCAGTCAGAAATTAAAAATTATTTACCCAAAGTTGTCAAACACAAAATTACCTACATTTTCCCCTACACTTACTCCGTCTACATTGGCTGCATCAATATGCACGCCACCAAAAAGACGACTATCGGCATTTTCATCAGCTGCTTGTGAAAAGCTACCGTATGAGCGAGAAACCCCTGGTAATTCCTGGGAGGGGATATCAAAACTGGTATTGTCGCCGAAAAAGCGAGCCAGAATTGCGCTTGCTGCGCCACCAAAGACAGAATGTCCAGATATGTAATCGGGAAATGGAGGAGTATCTAATAAAGGTTCCCAAGTTGGCGAGGCAATCGTATCGGGATTGTTGTCTGAGTCTGCTTCTCGAATTGCTGTTATGGGGCGAATTTGTTCGTATACATACTTTGCATCCCATGCTGCAATACCTGCATCAGCTAAGCCAGTATTTAATACTGCAAACAACTCGGCATTATCTTCTAAAGTATTACCATTATCTAATGCTACCTCTTGAGCTATTTGGTTCCACTGACCGGGTGGCCTATATGTATCATTACGATCGTATCCCCAAAATTGTGCTATTTCTGTTTGATCGCTACTGCGAGCGCTACTGTTTTCTTCCCCCAATTCCTTGACTTCATTTAACTGTGTGGCGTAAAGGGGACTATTAAATTGCGGGAATGTAAACGGACGAAATTGAGAGCCGCTTTCTATAACAAATGGAGTCACAAACCCCCACTCTGGTAATAATGCTTCGTCTATAAAACCTGCTTGTTGATCTGTGGTTTCACCATCTTTGAAAGTAAATTCCCAATCGCCTATACCAGTTCCCGGTGTGTAGGGTGCTTGTGCTGTTGCCGAACCGTCATTATTGCGATCGTTGAGTATTGCGATCGCAGCTTGTTGTCCTATATTTATACCATTTTCCTTAGCCTCACTATCAGGAATTGCATCCAGAAATTCATTTCGCAAGTTTTCAATTGTAGATTTTTGTGTGGGGAACAATTCGATTAATGCTTTACTTGCTGCTCCCACTACTGCAGCTTCATCGGATGCTCTTGGTGCTTCCAAAACAGCATCATAAATTGCCCTGTGAACAATTGCTTGATTGCGTGCTCCTAAGGGGGGTGGAGTTCCACTACCACCATCTTTTCCGGTAGCTTGGATGGTGTTTAAGAGGATTGAATTCCATTGAAGAACAACATCGCCTTGAGTAATTAATGTACTGGCTTGGTTGTCACTTAAATCGGTATCGTTAATGTTATTACCGGGTTCTACTTCTGCAAATAAATAGTATAAACCTGGTGAAACAACGCTGGCAGTACGAAAATCAGATCCGGCGAAATCTATGGTTAAAGTTTGAGATTCTCCGGGAGCTAAGGTAATATTATTTTCTTGGAGAGTTCCTAAAAGTTCATCCGTACCTTTAAGCAAATCATTTCCATCTGCACTAACGTCGTTTAATTCATTTAGATTATTTAAATCTAATGTATTATCAGTAGAGGCATAAAGTTTCAGATCTAAAGGTCCGTTAAATTCTGTATTTCCTTGATTTGTAATCGTAACTTCAACTTTACCTTGTTCGTCAGGAAAAATTGTCGGTGTTTGAATTACTTCACCAAAATCAACAGCTAAGTTTGCGTCAGCCATAATTATTCCTTCTTGTTGGTAGTGTAATATGTTCTTTGTTCAATTGTTCAATATTCAACTTTCTAGTAATAATTAATAGGATTTTTAATTATCTATCACTTATTACTAGAAAATCATTCGTTCCGAATTACAAGATTAAACAAAAACAAATTGAGTGCTATCACTTAGACTCAGAGTCTCGATAGAGACTCCCTCCACCAGACCAATTAATTCGGGTGTATTCTGCCCTTCTTCAAGAAATATTCCCGTACCAGAGATACCCCCAACAGGAGATGCACCCAAAGAATACATGCTCTCGGAACCTGTTAATTGAATTTTATCTACGCCAAAATTAACACCGTCTTTAGGAAAGCCAAAGTCTTTGATTAAAGCGAAACCCTGAGTACCATTATTATTAATGTTGCCATCGTCGTAGAGAACCACATCTTGAACTGTGCCGTCAGTACCATCTGGTTGCCTAGTTAGTGCTTCTGCAAGCCCCAGAACGAAAGTGTCGTTATTTTTACCACCAGTTAAGGTATCTTTTTCCCCAGCACCAAATCCGAATTGCTGTGGAGCAAAGAAGACAGTATCAGTACCAATCAATTTATCTTTACCATTACCACCGTCAAGAATATCGTTACCTTGCCCGCCAGTAAGTTCGTCTTTTCCATTGTTTCCTTCGAGGCTGTCGTTGCCCTTGCCGCCAAAAACTAAGTCGCTACCACCTCCACCAATTACAGTATCGTCACCACTGACAGTTGAAAACGGTTCTCCCTCAAAACTATCGCCGTAAAGAGTGTCTTTTCCTTGATTTCCGTAGATTAAGTCGTTACCATCTCCACCTTCGGCGAAATCCCTTCCCTTGCCGCCATAAATGATATCCTCACGGTTTTGTCCGTAGAGAAGATCGTTCCCATCGTTGCCATAAATAGTATCATTACCGCTTCCAACTAAGCCTGAATTTTCACTGGCAGAAAAATCTCCAAAAATCAAGTCTCTTCCTGAATTTCCTTTGATAGAGTCGTTTTCACCTCCACCACTTATAATGTCATTTCCAGCTTTTCCAAACACTTGATCGTCGCCACCCAGAGCAACAATATTGTCATCACCCTGAGTACCGTCGATCCTTTCTCCATTGGGAGTACCAGAGATAATACCCGGAGATACTCTTAAGTTGGGTTCAATTGTTGGTATTCTATTTTGAGGTGCTTTTAATGCTCCTGACTCTTGTTGCTGTAGCGCTTCCAATCGGGCTTGTTCGGAAGTACTCAGCTGTGCCTCTGCTGGTTGTGTCGGTGCAAAAATCGCTTCTTGTGGGGCGTTTGGAAGAAGCGAATCTTCCAAA
>JBCBQE010000813.1:0-3458 GCA_039820385.1 Cyanobacteria bacterium J06635_10 | reverse complement strand
GAGAGGAGCCACTGCGTTGCCGAGGTGCCCTCGGTTGTAGCAAGTGGCGTGGGGGAGAGGAGCCACTGCGTTGCCGAGGTGCCCTCGGTTGTAGCAAGTGGCGTGGGGTAGATAATTAATAACTCATAATTCCTAACTCATAACTGATAATTCCTAACTTCCCCATATTGATTATCTCATTAATTCCAAGCAAAATAAATATCTTCAGAGTTGGGGTTAAGATAAGGACATTCTAAATCAACTGATTTCCAAGCAAAATGCTGACGAATGATATTTACCTTTTCTTCAGATGAATCAATACCTTTTTCCCAAGCCTCAAATAAAGCATTAGCCATAATTTGACAACGATTTACGCCAAAACTTTGCTTGTTAAGAGTTTTTTCTATTGGTTGCTCGGCTAGACTTAATCCCGGTGCTAAAAACTTGGTAAATAAGGGTATTTCTGGTTGAAAATAAGATTGATGTTTTGCGTAAATATCTTTCAGTAATTTCTGTATTATCGGATAGTCTTGACGTTGAAAATTAAGGATCCCACAATCATAGCGGGAGCAACCTGAAGGATGATGGGGAACTTGAAAATTGAAGCCGATTCCAGCGGCGTTTAATTGTTGTGTCAAGCTATCCATTAAAGCAATAGCACCTTGGGGATTTATATTCAAAAATATACTAATAACTTCTAACTCACCCCAGTTATTTTGTAAATCATCCTGTTGTTGTTTAGCTGAATTACTAATTGCTAAATAAAAGCCATTATTGAGACGATTTTTGGGTAGCCGAATTGCAATTAAATCATCAACTCTACTAGCGGAAGCAGCTGCTTCTAAATGATTCTCTTCAACGTGTAAAGTCAAACCATCTTTAGTCACAGCTAAACTGCCATCTGGTTCTTTTCGCAACACCTGCCAACCGTAATCCAAGTAACCCGTACCGTGATTATTTTCGTGTAGTTGATTATAAAATTGCCAATCGATTTCAAATACACAATTATTTTCTAAATCTTGATGTAATAACAAGTTAGGATTACTAATATTTGCTGCTAATACACTTTGTAATGAATTATTGTAATAAATACCGTATAGGAAATTACGTAGTAGCAAAGTGAGATATTTATCTTGTAATTTTCTGGAACTGCTCTGAATTGTTTCTGCGATTAAAGGAGGTAGACTAAAAGTTTCATACTCGGGATGACTAATACAAAAGTCATATTCTATTTGTAGATTACTAGCAATATCAAATAAAGTATTAGATAGAGATTTTGTATAATGAGCGATCATGATGATTTTATTTAAAATTATGAAATATAGAAAAGATTAATTTTGAAACTTAAATTAAATAGAAAGAGAACAAAAAAGAAAAGTTAACAGTAATCAGAAATTGGCGATTACTGTTAACCAGAGGATGTTAAGTAATTAACATCCACGCAGGCGAGTTTTTTCGTAATAAAGGGGAATCAAATTATTTTCCCTTTCAGCCCCAGTAACTTTGGCAGATTTTACAAAAGGTTTGAGAATTTGTAATTCTGATTTACCAAAAATTTCGATGATATATTCTGGAGTTCTCGTCAGAATGTTTTTGGCAAATTCGAGAGTTATTAGGCTAGTATGATGTATGTTCTGCTGGCGGTTAATCCGATCCTGAATTTGATTTATCAACGCTAAACCAGCAAACTTGATAATCAACTGAATAAAATCTCGACGATACTCTAAAATCATTGGGAAAGCTTTGAGATAAGCTTCAGTTAAAGCCAACATCGAAGGCTGAAGAATCTCCAAAGGAATAGCCGCTAATTCTAGAGACTCCTCTAAATCCAAAGTTGAATCTACAACTAAACTTTCCAACCAAATTTTTAAGTAACCCGCCAGTAGAGTTCCCAAATCATAAGCAGGATCTCCCCAGGTACAGGCTTCCCAATCAATCAACTTGACTTCAGCATTATCCAACTGCTGCCAACTCGAATGCACTAAAACATTCTCTAGCTTTAAATCGTTGTGAGTTAAACAACAAGGGTGAAATGTTGTTGCTAACTCCGCGATCGCAGATTCTAAGATGTCGTAATGCTGATAGCGAGAGTAAAATTTGAGCGCGGTGGTACTAACTTTACCGAAAATCTCAGGCTCAAGAGAATCTATACCCTGTGCCGGATTAAAATACTGATAGCGAATCTGCCCTGCTGGAGCAGTAGCCATAAAATCGCGGTACTTTTGACGCTTAAAAGTGGCACGATGCAGCGCTGCTAAAGTGTTGCCAATAGAATTTGCTAATTCGGGAGGGAAATATAAGTGATGCTTGTAATAGCTTTCCAGCCCTTGGTATTCCCCAAGATAGTTACGCACGAGGATAGAGTTGTCCTCGTCATAATGTACTACGGAAGGAGATAACGCTTTAATATTGCCGAGAACTGGAAAAGATTCAAGCAACTGGTGAAACAGCCATTCATTAAAGAATTCATGGGGGATACCATTAAATTCTTGGGCTAGTTCTTGTTTGACCAAAAGCTTGCGATTTGGAGCCAAAGTAACCATTAAATTTAAGTTCTTTTGGCTACTACTATGTGGCAAATCTGCATCGGCGGTTGCGCCATCTTCCGAGCTACTCAGACCCGCTTCTTGCAGATACTGCATAACGTTTTGAGAAGATAGTGAAAGTTTCATTTATGTCCTACTTCCTTAGATTCCTTTAAAATCAGCTTTTTTTTGGTTTTGGCTTAACTTGTGCAGCATTCCCCAGCGAAGCCCCTTTTCAAGGAAATCTCAAACAAATGATGACTACGCTTTATTTATATCGGAATTCTCGGAGACAAACCTGCCAAAGTGCCAATTATTTAACTCTTTACTATTGCTTTAAATTTCACTTTTACTCAATGGTAAAATCTTTATTTTTATTCAGTTGTTTACTTACGCGAGTATAAATATTTGTGCTTTAACCTTTTAGTGCCAGTTCTTTTCCCAACCCGAATCCGTTTTTGAACAACCAGCAGATTAACAAACATTAATATCCTTATCTATACAACAGCTAACACTCACACAGTACACAAGCTTTCACATACTTTCCGGAAGAATACAATTATTTTTCTTTGTCCGTAGTCTAATAATCACTTTGTCAAACTATCGACGATTCTCTATAGGTCCATTTCTAGGTAAAACCATCCATTCTCTTAAATTACTTGCAGCGGAAGGCATGAATATTTTTCTCATATTGCAACATTTCTACACAATATTTCGACTTCAAATTGCTTAAAGCCTTAAACTTTTTTGATTATAGAAATAATTCTTAATAAGTTAAAGAAAATTTCAAAAAAAACCCATTATTTTAGATATTCATATACATTACACCTTAATCAATAAACGAAATATCTATAATTATTTGCAATAAGAAGTTTGCAAGTTCGCGGGGTTAGAGCGGGGAGCGGGGGGAGAGGGGGTAGACAACATAATTCAAAACTCTTCATTCTTAACTCC
>JBCBQE010000812.1:0-3461 GCA_039820385.1 Cyanobacteria bacterium J06635_10 | reverse complement strand
CAACAATTATCCCTCAAACCTTTTCATCCACCCCTCTACAAAGAATTATTTGGATGGCATTTTGAACCAAATGGGATTCAAGTCCAAGATCTAGGAACTTGTATCAATGAAATTTTAACAGAATTAAAACAACGGCAATTAAGTCGCAAAACGCCGCACTATACTAGTACAGCATGGCGTAAATAAGGTACCCGGTAAAAGGTTTAAACCCTTATCCTATAATAATTACTTATTACCTTGATACGAATTTTCTGCCATTGAAATATTTAAGTAAATTTTTGTAAAGTAATTAGAAGCAGTAGAAAGGGTAATATCCCCAGTAGTAGCTTACAGATGGTGCGGTACAATGCATACATATTTAAATTAGAGTAGCCGTTCCTTATGATTTCATCAGAAGCAAATACTACATCCACCGATAAGAATTTAGAAGCAATGCGGCATTTTTCCGAACAATACGCCAAGCGTACCGGAACTTACTTTTGTGCCGAACCTTCGGTAACTGCAGTTGTGATCGAAGGGCTTGCTAAGCATAAAGACGAATTAGGTGCGCCATTGTGCCCTTGTCGTCACTACGAAGATAAAGAAGCCGAAGTCAGCGCTACCTTTTGGAATTGTCCCTGCGTACCAATGCGCGAACGCAAGGAATGCCATTGTATGCTGTTTTTAACTCCAGACAATGAATTTGCTGGCGAAAAGCAGGAGATTACTTTGGATGCTATTAAAGAAGTAAGAGATAGCATGGGTTAATGCATCTCTTATGAGTAAAGCAATTCCCCAAGAATTTTGGCAAGGCGTAGAATTGTTCAATACAGGACAGTTCTACGCTTGTCACGATACATTAGAGGCTTTGTGGATGGAATCCATAGAGCCAGATAAAACCTTTTATCAAGGAATTTTACAAATTTCAGTAGCGCTATATCATTTAGGCAACAGCAACTTCCGGGGTGCAATAATGTTACTTGGTGAAGGTAGCAATCGCCTCGCTCGTTATCCGTCTATTTACTGTGAAGTTGATGTTGATGAATTGTTAGAGCACACCATAAGTTTATTGAAAGCATTACAACAAAATCAACTCGAACAAGTAAACTCTTCCTCCCTTGAAGCAGATACTTTACCCCTTCCGAGGATTATCCGAGTATATGAGTAAAGATGGAGAGAGGGAGACAAGGGGAAAAGGGGACAAGGAGATGGTAAGCCACTGCGTTGCGGAGGAACACGCACGCCCAGTAGCAAGTGAAGCAGCGCGGTCTTGGGGGTCTCCCCCACTCGCTGTTGCTGTTACTCTGACGAGTCACTTCGTGAACACGAAGTGTGCGCGAAGCGCATACCCGAAGGGTGGCGCAACCCGAAGGGGGAGAGTAAATTATTAACTCTTTACCATGCCCTTATCCCCCCATGCCCTATAGCCAAAAACAGTGAAACTTTGGGAGTTATTAAAGCGTCTTGTATTTAGGACATTATTTGTAGTCAAATAGTGTTTAAAGATATATATAACGTCTCGATATAGTACTTAAGATAATTAAAGTACAAGCCAAAATTATCACTAATTATTACTCCTACTCTGCTATGAGATACAACTACCGATTGCCTAAACTTGAAATGCGTCGTCTGGGGTTCGCTTTAATGCTGCCGGTAGCACTTTGTGGCGCGGTAGTTTTACCTACTCAGCTACAAACTGCCACAGCCCAGACAGCGGCAAATAATGGTCCCCTTAGTATCCGCGCTGACGTACAGGAATACAATTCCAATACTGAGGTAGTCACCGCACGCGGTAACGTACAACTTTCATATCCCTCTCGTCAGATTAAAGCAACAGCAGCCCAAGCACAATTTTTTAATCGGGAACGTAGAATTATTCTCAGTGGTGGGGTGTACATTTTGCAAAATGGTACAAATAGCATTCGGGGAGAAACAGTTACCTATTTAATTGATGAAGGACGATTTGTAGCCATGCCTAAAAGCGGTAGTCAAGTAGAGTCTATATACGTTGTGGATGATGCCCCTAATACTCAATCTAATCGAGCCCCTTCAACACCAAGATTAAGACGTTAGCAACGATTAATTACCACAAAAGTCGTGAAAATTGTTTTAGAGAACATTCACAAATCCTACGGTAAGCGAACTATCGTTAATCGCGTTAATCTTTCCGTTGCTCAAGGTGAAATCGTCGGTTTACTCGGGCCAAATGGTGCTGGTAAAACGACGACATTTTATATTACCACTGGTTTAGAAAAACCAGATCGAGGAGCGGTTTGGTTAGATAACCGTAATATTACTGCTATCCCTATGCATGGAAGGGCACGTCTAGGCGTTGGTTATTTAGCCCAAGAAGCAAGTGTTTTTCGGCAATTAAGCGTTGAGGAAAATATTCTTTTGGTATTTGAACAAACCAATGTACCCCGTAGAGAATGGGGTAGGCGCGTCGAGCAACTGTTGCGCGAATTCCGTTTGGAAAAAGTCGCTAACAGTAAAGGAGTTCAACTTTCCGGAGGAGAAAGGAGGAGAACTGAATTAGCTCGGGCTTTAGCATCTGGAAGAGAAGGGCCAAAATTTTTATTATTAGATGAACCCTTTGCTGGAGTCGATCCCATCGCAGTCTCCGAAATTCAAGAAATTGTCGCAGAACTTCGCGATCGCAATATGGGAATATTGATTACAGACCATAACGTGCGTGAAACTCTTAAAATAACCGATCGCGGTTATATCATGCGCGAAGGACAAATATTAGCCTCCGGCTCCACTGACGAACTTTACAGCAACCCCCTTGTAAGGCAATACTACCTAGGTGATAATTTCCAGGTTTAGTCTTCGTTTTGTGAAAATAACAAGACAACTTTGGGGCTTCCACTACAAATGGTTTCTTATGGTACTCCTTTAGGCAACTGTTAACTGATTAATAATGGCTAAATATAAATCTTCTCAGAGTTTTTCCCTGCTACCCATGTCAATCATGGATCGCTATCTTACTAGCGAAATGATACCGCCATTTTTATTTGGTATTGCTGCTTTTTCTTCTTTAGGAATATCAATTGGTGCAGTTTTTGAATTAGTACGTAGAGTAGTTGAATCTGGGCTACCTTTAGGAATTGCCGGTAAAATTTTTATTTTAAATTTTCCAGAATTTATTGTTTTAGCTTTCCCCATGTCTACGCTATTAGCTACTTTGATGACTTACAGTCGTCTTTCCTCTCAAAGCGAGTTGACAGCGTTACGTAGCTGTGGAGTTAGCGTTTATCGTATGGTTGCCACAGCTGTATGTTTAAGCTTTTTGGTTACGGGATTAACATTTTTATTTAACGAACAAATCGCACCGGCTGCAAAGTACGAAGCAACTTTGACTATGCGAAGAGCTCTCAAAACCGAACAACCTTCTTTTAAAAGAGAAAATATTATTTATCCCGAATATAAAAAAATCGAGCAAGAAGATGGTAGCAAAGAAAAGGTTCTCACAAGGCTATTTT
>JBCBQE010000811.1:0-3467 GCA_039820385.1 Cyanobacteria bacterium J06635_10 | reverse complement strand
TCTTGATGGAGCAAGATAAACAGGTGAGGTCTTAAAGAGATTGTAGGTAGCTTACTATACTCTGAGAGAAACTGAGTGACTTCTCGGATACCTTGTTCGCTTTCTTGGGTAACAATATAAATTTCCAAGCGGTTGCAAGTACTGAGAATTGTCACTTCTTCAATGCTCGGATAGCTTAACAGAGAGGCGATCGCGCCTTCAGTCTGTGGTTCGGGAATGCTGAGTTTTTCTCGAACTTCTACTGGGGCTGTTTTGTGGCTTAACCCTACTACTGCTATGTGCATCTGCTAAATGGTAATTTGCTAACTATTTATTGATAATTTATAAGAGGAATTGGGAATGGGGCATGGGGCATGGAGAAGTTAGAAGTTATAAGTGATGAATTTTTAGTTATCCATTACTTTATTTCCCCCTCAATTCCCAATCCCCAACTCCATTCCTACTAACCACTAACTCCGTGAGAAACTAACTTTTTAGGTAAGACTGATGGTTGCTGGTTTATCAAACATGTGTATGGTATCGACAAATCTAGCTGTTTTAGATTGGCTCGAAATTACCAAGCTTTGGGTTCTAGCCCCTCCGTGGAAGAAACGAACCCCTTCCATTAAGGTTCCAGGAGTGATACCGCAAGCTGCAAAGAGTACGTTTTCACCGTTAGCTAGTTCTTCGGCAGCGTAAACTTTATCTGGGTCATTGATACCCATTTCTTTCAATCTTGCAAGGTTGCTTTCTTTGCTTTCGCCAATTAAACCTGTTTTTACTATTTCTGGATCGTAGATCAATTGTCCTTGAAAGTGACCGCCCAAGCAACGCATTGCAGCGGCAGAAATTACACCTTCGGGAGCCGCACCAATCCCCATTAAGGCATGAATGTTAGTACCTTCAAAACCGCAGGAGATAGCAGCAGAAACGTCACCATCGCTAATTAAACGTACTCTTGCGCCAGCTTGACGAATTTCCGCAATTAAATCTTTGTGACGGGGACGATCCATTACTACTACTACCAACTCCTCTACCGAACGATTCATGCACTCAGATAGAATTTTGAGGTTTTCAGTAGCAGACTTATTGATATCTACTTTGCCCTTGGCTTGTGATGGTGCTGCTAACTTTTTCATATAGAAGTCAGGTGCAGCAAACAACCCGCCTTTTTCCGAAATTGCCAGTACTGCCATCGAACCATTTTGACCATATGCTACCAGGTTAGTACCTTCGCAAGGGTCAACGGCGATGTCAATTTCAACTAATTCATCGGGGTTACAGTAAGACTTAGCATCTTCACGAGTACAAATCCCCACTTCTTCACCAATGTAAAGCATAGGAGCATCATCGCGTTCGCCTTCTCCAATCACAATGCGCCCGCGCATATAGATTTTATTCATTCTCTCCCGCATAGCTTCCACAGCTACTTGATCCGCGGTATTCTTCTCGCCCTTACCCATCCAGCGTGAACTAGCGATCGCCGCTTGCTCTACTACTTCAATAATCTCTAACCCAAGAGTATTTTCCACGAAGTCTGCCCTCTCAATTGCTTGGCCATTCGCGGTATATGCGAATTGCGATTTCAGTTATCCAGTCTACCAAAGGGCGGATACCACTGGAAATCCGTCTTGCCTTGGTATTGTGTTAAGTTTTGCTGCTTTGTTTTGAAATCGGGTGCTGGAGAGCGGTGTTGTACGGATGACAAATTTTTGTTAAAAAGTATTACATTATACTTTTTTTGATTGTCACTATGGCTCAATTTAATTGTTACAGGACTAAGGCTGCGCGTCACAAGAGTGGGATGGTGCCGTACACTCATAGTCTTGTCGGTTGGGTTTGATTCTTAAACCCACCCTAAATAAATCAAGCATATTTGAATCGCCAATATGCTATAAATCACTGGCGTTGCTATCCTTATTAAAGTTTTTCATCAAGCATTTTTTTTGGGAATTGATTTAATTAAACATGGATTAAATCTTCTAAATAAAAACAAAGAATATTTTTTAAGAGCTAATAAAAATCTTGTAGGGTGTGTAGTTTAGATAATTTACCATCTATAACCTGGAGGATTTGAAATTACCGTCACGCACCATAAACCATTATTAACAATTAACAATGAATAATGAGCAACTAATAATTGATAATTGATAATTGATAAGTGCTAGTCTAAAAGAAACAGGACTTACGCAATTGTCACAAGACTCGGATGGTGCCGTACACTGATTGCCTTATTAATACGTTAAAAATTAGTGAGTGTACGAGCACCCTACAAGAAAATATGCCAGTTGCGTAAGTCCTAAGAAAGTATCATAAAATGTTTGAAATAATAAAATGTTTGACTTTCTCAACCCACTATTAGGTCGTCATCCCGAAAATATCAAAGCTAACGTAGAAATTTATACTTGGCAGACTTGTCCTTACTGTATCCGTGCCAAAATGCTTTTGTGGTGGAAAGGTGTTAAATTCACCGAATACAAAATAGATGGAGACACGGCAGCTAGAAATGCAATGGCGGAGCGTGCCAATGGAGGGCGTACAGTACCGCAAATTTTTATTAATAATCAACACGTTGGCGGCTGCGATGAATTGTATCAATTAGATGCTCAGGCTCAACTTGATTCTATGCTGAACCAGCCAGCAACTGTTTAAGAATATTTAGTTTTTTGCCAAAATTATCTCATCCGAAAAAGCCCGGTTTCCTTGAGAAACTGGGTTGTTTTTTTTTACAGGAAAAATGGCTTAGGGCGACGCTGCGCGTATCGCATTAAGGCACTTATAGACAATAATTCTCTATAAGTGCCTTATTTCAACGATGATTTTTCCCACCCATCTAACGACGGACTCGAGGAGCGGTTTAGCTGTTACAGCTTCAATCTCCTCAATAGGAACTCCACGAAATTCAATATTACGGCTGGGTTCAGGAGCAAGAGATCTGAGGAAACTCATGCTTGGAGCAAAGAAAAATTCTCCCCCTCTCATAGTTACCCAATGGGTAAAGTCAGCTTCAGTTTGTCCTTGTTCGCTCCAATTAGTTGGCCAATTGTATACCTGCTACATAAAACCAGGACAAAACCTGACATTACTTGACGTTTCGACGGGAGCATGGGAGCGGTTATCCCTTAACGTCCAGACACGGTTTAGCCAACCGTGCATATTTTTCCAAATTTTTGGATGCATTTAAATCTCTGTCGTGCCGGGTAATCACATTTTTTACACATATAAACTCGTTCTGACAGACTAATTTCTTGAATTTCACCACAATTGGAACAAGTTTTACTAGATGGGTAAAATCTATCAACTTTTATAACAGTTCCACCATATCTAATAGCTTTATATTCTACTTGTCTACGGAATTCATAGAAATTAGCATCACTAATAGCACCAGCTAATTTATGATTTTTTAACATTCCAGAAGTATTTAAATCCTCTAAAGCAACTACTGCGTGGTTTTTGCAAATAAATGTTGTTGCTTTATGAGTTGCATC
>JBCBQE010000810.1:0-3471 GCA_039820385.1 Cyanobacteria bacterium J06635_10 | reverse complement strand
TAAACGCCTACAACTTACACCTATTTGTTGCAGTTTCTGTTGCAATTTATCTACTGCTTCTGTGGAACCGGAAACCACGCAATTCGTCGGTGCGTTAATTGCAGCTAGAGAGATTTCCTTTTCTAGCAGTTGCTGTACCTCCTTTTCTGGAAGCTGAATCGATAGCATAGCACCACTAGGCAACTGCTGCATGAGTTTTCCTCGCATTGCCACTATCTTTAAAGCATCTTCCAAAGAAAAAACTCCAGCCAAAGTAGCAGCTACATACTCTCCTATACTATGACCAATCATCATCTGTGGGTACACACCCCACGCCATCCACAACTTTGCTAGAGCATACTCGATCGCAAACAGGGCTGGTTGAGTAATTGCTGTTTGCTGCAACTTTTGTGTTGCTTCTTGAGCTTTTTCTTCCCTGGGATAGAGAATTGTACGTAAGTCTGCTTCCAAGTCAGGTTTGAGCAATTCGCAGCAGTAATCAACTTGCTCTCTAAATACGGTTTCGTTCTCGTATAATTCCCGACCCATATTTACGTACTGCGAACCTTGTCCGGAAAACATAAATACAAGCGATCGATTACAAGGTTCTTGGTAATAGGTGAAAGCTCTTTGAGGATCTTGCAGTGCCTTTATCGCGTCTTCTCGGTTTTGGCAAACTACCATTCGCCGATGGTTCAAATTCCAGCGGCCTACTTGCAAAGTATGAGCAACATCAGCAAGATTTAAATCTGAATGCTCTTGTAAGTAGTTAGCCAGATTTTCTGTCTTCATTTCCAGTGCTGTACTCGTCTTAGCAGAAAGTAATAATAACTGCCAAGGTCGAGAAGAACTAGAAGGTTTAACTAACGGAGCCTCTTCCAAAATCACATGAGCATTTGTCCCACCAAAGCCAAAGGAACTAACACCCGCACGACGAGGAGTACCATTAGTTTTCCACTCAGACAATTTATTATTAACGTAAAAGGGACTATTGGCGAAATCTATCTGGGGCGATGGTTCTTCAAAGTTCAAACTAGGGGGAATTTGTTCGTGTTTTAGGGCTAATACTGTTTTAATCAAACCTGCTACTCCAGCAGCGGAATCTAAATGCCCAATGTTGGTTTTCACAGAACCAATGCCACAAAATCCCTTTTCCTGAGTTTTGGCGCGGAAAGCTTGCGTTAATGCAGAGATTTCAATTGGGTCACCCAGAGTAGTGCCAGTTCCATGGGCTTCAATGTAGCTAATGGTATCAGGTTCGACCTCGGACATAACTTGAGCTGCTCTAACTACCTTAGCTTGACCATTTACGCTCGGTGCGGTGTAGCTAACTTTATCCGATCCATCGTTATTGATGGCAGAACCTTTGATAACAGCATGGATACAGTCTCCATCTGCTATGGCTTCTTCTAAGCGTTTGAGAACTACAAGACCTAAACCCCTTCCTCTTACGGTTCCCCCTGCTTTAGCATCAAAAGCACGGCAATGCCCATCGTTCGATTCAATTCCTCCCTCTTGATATAAATAACCATCTGCTGTTGAAATTGAGACTCCTCCTGCTAAAGCAATACTACACTCACCACTGAGCAAACTTTGGCAAGCTAAATGTACGGCAACCAATGAGCTAGAGCAGGTGGTTTGAACTGCATAACTCGGTCCTTGTAAGTTTAATTTATAAGAAGCAAGTGTAGTTACATAACTTGGAGAATTTCCTTTTTCTATTTGCTTATCACCGACAGAAGCTATAAGCTCATAATTTGAATAAATATTATTAAGTAGATACCTACCGAAACTTGTACCAGCATAGACTCCAATAGGTTTTTTATAGACTCCGGAGCTATAACCTGCATCTTCAAGCGCCTTCCACGAATGTTCTAAGAAAAAACGTATTGAAGGGTCCATAACTTCAGCTTCTCTGGGACTAATATCAAAGAATGAAGCATCAAACAGTTCTATATCTTTGACTGCACCCTGTGCTTTAACATAATTTGGGTCGTTAAATAAAGTAGCATCTACACCTAAATCTTTTAATTCTCGATCGGTAAATCTATATATTGATTCTATTCCGTCTCTAAGATTATGCCAAAATTCATCAATATTTTTAGCTCCTGGGAAACAGCCACTCATGCCAATGATAGCTATTTCTAAACCAGTTTGATAATTTGAATTCACTGTATTTTCCATATCAATAATAATAATTTTTAAATAGTTTTAAACATTCTGTTGCTGACTTCGTAAAAAGCGTTGTCTTAATCTGGCTTTACCAACTTGTAATTCTTCATTTAATTCATCGCTTTGATTGGCAAAACTATCTTCTTCTTGATTTAAATACCGGGATATAGAACTTATTGTAGGATATTTAAACAGGTCAGTCATTGCTAAGTTCTCTGGGAAAAGTTCCCGCAATTTACTGTAAACCTGAAGCACATTTAAGGAATGACCACCAAGGTCAAAAAAGTTATCTTGAATGCCGACTTTTTCAACATTAAGTATTTTCTGCCAAATATCGGCAACTTTGCGCTCTATCTCATTTCGCGGTGACACGTAAGCTGTTTCAAGCTCTGGACGAAGATTATCTGGTTTGGGTAAAGATTTACGGTCTACTTTACCGCTAGGTGCTAGCGGTAGATTTTCTAGCATTACAAAAAAAGAAGGAATCATGTGCTCTGGTAATTTTTCCTTCAAGAAGCTACGCAGTTCGCTAATACTAGAAACTGCTTCGGTAGAGGAAACTATATAGGCAACTAATTGCGGATTATCCGCTTCCTCTTGATAAACTACAACTACAGCTTCACGTACATTTAGGTGTTTACCCAAAAATGCCTCAATCTCTCCAAGTTCAACCCGGAAACCTCGAATCTTCACTTGATTGTCAATACGTCCGAGGAATTCAATATTTCCATCTGGAAGCCACCTTCCTAAATCTCCAGTTTTATAAATTAAATCTTGGCGATTTTCTGGTAAATTCTTCCTAGCATCTGTAAATGGATTCGGAACAAAACTCAATTCAGTTTTTTGTTCATTTTTCCAGTAACCAGCACCCACACCAATTCCCGATACACAAATCTCTCCTGGAGCGCCAATCGGTAATAATTTCATCTCAGAGTCGAGTATGTAGAGATTTAAATTTGCTAATGGCTTACCAATTGGAATTGTTCTTTGGTTTTCACCCCTCGGCTTGTCAACAATAAACTGGGTGATATCATCAGCAGCTTCTGTGGGACCATAAGCGTTAACAATTTTAATTTCAGGATATATCTGAAGCCACTTGTTTACCTTACTAATCGATACTGGTTCTCCCACAACCATCATCCATTTTAATGATGGTAATTCTCTAGAGTCAATCGGTAGTTCTGAAGTATACTCAAGTAAACTTGTAAATAATGCTGGTACTAATTCAACAACTGTAATTTCTTCTGAAAAAAGTACTTTAAATAATTTATCGGGAATAGCAACAGTTTCAATATCTACTATTACCGTCTTTCCACCAAT
>JBCBQE010000809.1:0-3478 GCA_039820385.1 Cyanobacteria bacterium J06635_10 | reverse complement strand
AGTGGACATCCCATGTATTCCGAACATCGATTTGATAGTCGTGTAGAAAACCATTACTGTCAGCCGGGTGAAGTGCTTTTTATCCCTGCTCAGATGAGGTATTCATCTAACTGGCAACAAGCAGGAGAATTTTCCTTGATTGGCTTCCCTCCAACATTTTTTGAGCAAATCATCAATGAATCAGTAGAGGTTAACCAGATTGAACTAATTCCTCAGATAGGTTTGAGCGATCCATTTATTCGTCAGATTGGAATAGCTCTCAAAGCAGATGTGGAAGCAGGTTATCCTGCGGGAAGAATGTTTGGTGAATCTTTAGCTACAGGACTGGTTATCCATCTATTTAAACATTATTCAGCTTGGCAAATAAAGCTCCCGTCTGAATCTACTGGAGGTTTACCAGAGTACCAGTTGCTTCATGTGAAGGATTACGTACAAGCTCATCTCAACCAAAATATTTCGCTATCACAGATGGCAGGAGTTATCAACTTGAGCCACTACCATTTCTGTCGTTTATTTAAGCAATCGACTGGCATTACTGCTCATCAATATGTAACTAGATGCCGGATTGATAAAGCAAAGCAGTTGTTATCAAACACCGAATTAACAATTACTGACATTACCTTTGAAATCGGCTTGACCAATCATAGTTCGTTTACACGACTTTTTCGTAAGTATGTAGGTGTAACGCCAAAGTCATTCAGAGCATCACAATAATAATTGCAGCAAGATTTGCATAGTTTAAGCAAACTCAGTCAAGCCTTGGGTGAAGGGCAATGACTATACTCAGCATATTCCAAGATATAAGCCTCAAAAGTTAAACAAAGCTCAGCTTTTTGTAAAGGAGTATGCAATGACAAGTTTTAAGATAAGTGAAAATACTGATAAATTACCAAAAAAGAAGAAACCCTTTAAACTAACTCTTACACAAAAGCATTGGGTTCTATCCTTTCACATTGGCTTCGTAGCATTGTGGGCTGGAACTGTTATGAGTATGTTTCTAATTGCACTCAGAAATAAACATACGGCTAACTCTGACATTCTTTTTGCACTAAACTCAGCGATTAATCTACTCGATGACGTAGTTGTAATACCAGCAGCAATGGGTTCAGTGCTTACGGCTACATTACTCTGCTGGGGGACTAACTACGGTTTTGTGAAATTCTATTGGGTAATCACCAAGTGGATTATAACCACCGGATTGATAATTTTTGGAAGCTTCTGGTTATTTCCTTGGGGTAAAACTACAGAAAATATTGCATTATCAGAAGGATTAGCAGCATTCAATAATCCCATATACTTATTTGATGCCAAAGGAGTAATTATCGGTTCCCTGATTCAGGTTTCATTTCTCCTCCTTATCATTGCGATTTCTACATTGAAACCGTGGGGAAGGATAAATTATGAAACCAAAAAGAGATGACAAATCTCTCTTCCCTCCTCCGCGTACCTCCGCGTTTACCTCCGCGCTCCTTTGCGTTTTAAAATATATAATCGGGGTACCAACAGATTAAATTACGATCGCAAATTACAGATGGTGCGTGACGGTAAATTCAAATTATTTAATTAAACTTGATAAATTATCGTAACCGTCACGTGCCGATACAATCAAAATACGATGGAAATACAGATAGTGGTGCATTATTTAAATAATTCTCATCATTATTATTCCTAATAATGCACCACTACCGCTTATTTCTTAAATTAAGTTAACCAACAGGAACTAAATCAACTTCATCTGCTCCGTCAGTTTCACCTTGCCCTGATGTGATTTGTTCACCATTAACATCAACAGCTAAATTGGTGCCTTCTAAGTTAACGTTATAGTCGGTGGCATCAGCAGTATATCCTACACTAGCGACCATTTGCCGACCTGCATCAGTGTATTGGAAGCCCAACAATTGTTTTTTGTTTTTCTCGTTATCGTCAGCCCAAATTACCATGTATTGTTGGTCTTGATATTCAAACATTTTGGGTGCACGATTGGGAACATAACGCCCAGGAGATCCAAAACTAGCATCAAGGAAAGGTTGCACTGACTCGGGTTCTACACTAACAAAAGCAATATCATCTGGTTCTAGTTCAACTTCTGTCTCTTCAGTTTTTTCGGGATCTGGCTCTTCTTGATCGCGGTTCTGAAAATAATCTACAGCTTTTTTTACACCATAGCCAGTCACAGCTACACCAGCTACACCAGCTGCAATTTTAGCAAGATTACCGAAGTTCATTTTTTCCCCCAATTGTGATTCTGGATTAACTAGAATTTGAGAGATGTGTCACTAGCCCGACTACAGAATAATGTAGTTTGCTCGTAACTCGATCGCTCCAATTGATACTACCAGAAATAGACAATTTTGGGATGGGTAATTAAATCCCAATTGCGAGCTTTATAGCGATTTTCATGTGACTTCTTGAGAGGGGGAGGCTTTGAAATAAAAATAAAGGAAAAATTAAAGTTTTAGATCCCAATAAGCATGTAGAATTATTTATTTACTAGCCGTAATCAGCAATAAGATGCTTACTTATTCGGTGAAACCTGCTATTTTTGACCTCTAAACCGGCAAACAAACTGTAAAAACACTCCCTTCACTTAACTTAGAACGCACAGAAACCTTACCACCCATACCTTCAACCAACGTCTTGACAATCGACAAACCCAAACCAGTTCCACCAGCACGATTGCGAGCTTCATCTACACGGTAAAAACGCTCAAAAATCCGGGATTGATGTTGTAAAGGTATACCATAACCCATATCAAAAACTTGAACGCATGCTTCATCTTGCTCCCGAGATAATTTTAAAGTTATGGTTGTATCTGGTTCTGAATATTTAACAGCATTGTCAATCAAATTCAGCAATACTTGTTTGAGGCGATTATAGTCTGCTTTGACTTCAATTAAATAGGTTGGAGCTTCAATTTTGATATTTCTATCGCTATATTTATCTGCCATTTCCATCACTTCTTTGACAACATCATTCAAGATGCAGTTTTCTATATTAAGATGCAAATTACCGTGGTCTGCTCTTGCTAACTCTAATAAATCTTGTAATAAACTAATGGTACTTTCCGCTTCTGATGCTGCAGTTTGCAAAGCTTCTTTTTGGATTTCCGTTAAGTTCTGCTGCCGTCGCAAGACGCTTTGTAAGTAACCGTGTACAATTGTCAATGGTGTACGTAATTCGTGAGATACATTACTCACAAATTGTCGCTCTTTTTCCCAAGATTCAGAAAGCCGAGAAAGCATCATATTACAAGTTTCAGCTAACTGTTTTACTTCGCTGGGTGCTTTATCTAAATATAGTTGTGCCTTTCCTAAATCGTCAGCAGAAATAACTTCTGTCATTTGACTTAATTGACGCAAAGGTTGTAGAGAACGTTTAATGTAAATCGCAATTCCAGCAGTCATAATAACTATTACCAAAGCACTGGTAATACCCACACCTTGCAACATTTCCACAAACATAGCTTGATCGCGGGTGA
>JBCBQE010000808.1:0-3479 GCA_039820385.1 Cyanobacteria bacterium J06635_10 | reverse complement strand
CAAAAATGAAAATCACTAAAAATTATAGGGAGTGACGTAGTTAATGGCGCTTGAACTAAAAGTTTCCGATATGAAGTGCGACAAATGTGCTTCCAAGATTCGCGAATCCATCCAGGTTATGGAACCCAATGCCAAGATTGGTGTGGATTTAGATTCTAAGACAGTAACTGTGGATTCTGGAGCTTCTGACGAATCAATTAAGCAGGCGATCGTTGCTGCCGGCTATCAGATTGAAGGTTATCAGTAAATGCCATTACAACAATAAATCGATGAATCAATGAATAGACATTTTTACCAATATGATTTGTTGTTAGCTTCTACATTGTTGAAGTACTAAAGTCAATATTTGAGTTCATTTTCACGTATATTTACTTAAATTAATTCCTCATAATCAAGGCATTACTTAAGTAAATATACGTTCTAAAAATCAAATTTTTATAAAATTAATCGTATAAATCACCTCTTGAAATTTTTGAACGCTTCAAAAAAGCACTTACAAGCATCTTTATTCTAATTTCTTAATGTTTTTTAAATAATTATTTATAAAACATTAAATTTTCATGATTGAGGGGAATACATCGGTTATTACGTATTAAGCAAAAACACTGCTAAATTATTTTGAGGTCTTGCTTACAAAGCTCAAAGTATTACGGAGTAAATGCTTTTGTTACGCGCTTTCACGAGTGCGGTCTTATCTGTTTGTGGATAAGTATTTCAAAGGATTTGCTTGGTGGAAATCACTGCCAAATTTAAAGAGTTATCCGGATTATTCCGTATTTCTACTGTTTTAAATATATGTTGTTAGGGAAGAAATTAGGTATCAGAAATACTAGTCTGATAGATTGTAGTTAAAAATGAATTATGATTAAGGAGATTCAACTTGAAATCAGGCTAAAAAAGTTAACAGGGTGACAATAGAATATGGGGTCACACCCCTTGGCATAAATATAGTTATATTCACTAAAAACTAAGAACTTCATCTAATTACATTGGAGTTCACGCCATCCTTCTTGTATCACCATTGGAAAAGAAGTATTGATATATTAGCTTTATCCTCATCTAACGCAATCATAATTTGTAGCTAAACATTGATTGTATTTAGGCTTTTCCAAGCTGATAGAAGAGAGAAATTAATTAAATTGAAATCAGTTATAGGCAAAACAAAAAACCATGAACATTTCCATTTTGGTTTTTGGAAATGAAGAATTCCTAGCCACACTACCACCTCAAATTCGCGATGCAGGAGCTTTTAGTTTAGAAGCGATCGCTAATCTGAAAATGGCAGTGTCGCGTATTCAACGTAATCCCCCTGATGTTATCCTCGTGCAATCTTCCCGCCAAGATAGTATGCAACTATGCTGTTGGTTAAAAGAACAGACTAATCTGTCTTGGATATACTGCATTCTTTTAGAAGACAGTTCCCAAGTAATTGCCAATAGAAACCAACAAAGTTGGGAATGGGAATTTGAAATTACTTCTAGGGCGCTTACACTTGGAGCTGATGCCTACATTTGGTATGGAGATATACAAAATCAGGAGTCTATAAGACAAAGAAAAACTGACTCCGTTGCAGCACAGTTAAACGCCAGCCATCGCTTGCTGCTATCGCAATTAACTGTAGCTTTGCGTAAAGCTCATAAATATCGCGATTTGATGAAAACCAACGATCTATTATCGACTATGGCGTTGGCAGATTCCCTTACAGAATTGAATAATCGTCGTGCATTGGAATGGGATTTACCCAGACAAATTGAAAAAGCCCGTGAGAATAATTCTTCCCTAAGCTTGATCATTTTAGATGTAGATTATTTCAAAAAAGTCAATGATAACCACGGACATTTAGTAGGGGATAAACTATTAAAACTATTGTCAAGTCGCATACGCCATAATTTGCGCGTACAAGATACTGCATTTCGCTACGGTGGAGAAGAATTCGTGATTATTCTCAGTGACACCACGGGTGAAGAAGCAGATTTGGTAGCCCATCGTCTCAACAGCGTAGTTAAAGATAACCCTTTCGCAATGGACAGTACATTAGCTATAAACGTCACCATCAGTTTAGGAACAACTTGTTTGCTCCCAAAGGATGACGAAAAAGGGTTAAGTTTGCTCAATCGCGCCGACAGCTTCTTATTACAAGCAAAATCTGAAGGACGAAACCGCGTAATTAGTAACAACAATACAGTGGAAAGCAATACTTGCGTTGCCAATTCCATCGATCGCAGAGTGGCAAAGGAAGTTAATTGCAATAATATACTAGAAAATGATAGCCACATTCCCCATGAGAATGTATCACAACCACCGCATTTAAAAGCTGTGGTTGGATAAAGTAAGGAGTTATGAGCGAGAAGCTCTATTCACATGGCCAATATTTGCCTGTAATTACCCAGCCCAAGACATAAAGAGTCTGGAATTACAAGTCATTGCCTACAAATTGCAATTTCTTCCTCCAGAAATATTGACTATTCACTTTTCACTCTTAACTCCTTGCTTGATGAGAATCTTCTCACATTCTTCAACTGTTGCGCGCTCTCGCATAGTATCAACCAAAGCTTGATATGCAGCGTAATTATTTTCTATTAGTGTTTTTGCTTGCAGAAGGCTAAAACGCTGTTTGATCTCGCAGGTAGACATAGAACAGCCTAAAGACTTTAAAACCCCCATAAGTTTGTCTTTGTCGTCTGCACCACCAGAATAATCGTTGTAAACAAGCTTTTCTGCTGCAATACCAGCCATCCAAATAGTATAATAACGTTCTAACATTCGAGTAGTAATTGCACCCTTCTCGAATTGAGATAACAACTCAACATCATCAAAAGTTACACCACCAAGTCCCTTTTGTTTTTGCTTAAGCGCTTCCCAAGCGCTCAAAGTATAGCCCGTTACTCGAACTCCTAAAACATGAGCCACGAGGAAATGTCCTGCTTCGTGGTGGAGAATTCGTTCCCTATATTTGCTCGAAAATCTACTAATCCAATCTAAAAATAACGTTCCTCCCCTACCTTCCAAACTCCAAGAATCAAAAGTAGCTATTCCCAAAATTGCGAAAGTAGCCACTGCGGGAACCGTAGGGGATAAATTAATGAAAGGCCCAAGCAGTATTGAAAATGTCATCAAAAATATTGATATCGCAACCAAATTAAAAGTTGTTTTATTCATACAGACAGACATCGTAATCTTTCTTAACCAATTATCAATTATCAATTATCAGTTATCAATTATCAATAACCAGTCCCCCCATCTCCCCATCTCCCCATCTCCCCATCTCCCCATCTCCCCATCTTCCCGTTTTCGCAAAAATCAGGCAATAATGTTATTTAACATACATAATGGATATTTGTATCAGTATACTTGCTGATAGATATTTTATTTTTTATTTAGTGCAAAATTATTGCAACATTTTAGGGGAATTATAAATGAGAACTGATGTACCATATCGTATTCTTGCTCTAGATGGTGGTGGGGTAAGAGGGCTAGTC
>JBCBQE010000807.1:0-3484 GCA_039820385.1 Cyanobacteria bacterium J06635_10 | reverse complement strand
ATTGACCAGGGGCTATTGGCTCAGAAGGCAAACGCCACGGTGCAAGAAGCGATCCAGGCACTCCAACAGGGTGAGAAGCCGGTGATTGCGGTGGCGAATACGATGGGGAGTTTTATCCAGGCGAAAATGATACCAATAATCCAACCAGCCAGTAGAGAGATTATAATTTCTTTCATCAGTTTTTTATTCAACTTTATCATCTCCAATTACTTATTGCTAATAAACAGACTTAGATACTCTGAGGGAACTCCCTTCGGGCTTTCATATTACCGGTGTTGACTGAGTTTTGAGTTAGTCAAGTGTTCCCTAAAAATTTTTTTTAGGGTGCCACTGAAGGAGAAATTTGTGAATCGATAAGCGGTTTGAGGAATAAGAAAGATAGAGTTTGGATGGTGAGTTTTACAACATGCATTATGAATCCATATGATATCAGAATTGGTATATAACCCTTGAATAGTACAAAGTAACTATATAATAAATTTTTTGCGTACGGGCATTTTTACTTGGATTTTGGGAAACCTGACTGTATTGAGAGACTCAAAATCTTAATTCAAGTATGCTCAAAACAGACAATCAAAAACCAGTTAACTTACTTATCCCCACCATCGGCAGTATTTCTTTAGGGATTCTTTTGTTTTTAATTGGAGGAATTAAACTAGCACTCGTAGGTATTGCAGGAAGTGTTTGTTCGTTTCTTTCATATCAATATCCTCGTGAAGCTATCCTATTTATTCTTATATACCTACCTTTTAGCGGAACTATTATTTCCTTATTGGGGGGTAATTTCCTACTACAATTTGCAAAAGATGCTTTTTACATACCAGCTGGGATCGCGATTTCGCAAATGTGTCGTAGGGAATACCTACCTTTTATTATCCCTAAGGGAATTAAATATCTGCTATTTATCCTATTGAGTTGTTGTTTAATGACTCTGTTGTTTGTAAACCTTCCGCAACAATTTAAATCGATCTCTGGGGAATTACCTATAGGTATGGGAATTTTAGGACTCAAAATATTTATTGGTTATCTACCCCTAATTACCTGTGGTTATTATCTAATTCGTAACAAACAAGATTTCCTATTCATATCTCGTCTTCAAGTCGTCTTAATAGTCGTCTGCTGTGTTTTAGGAATTGTTCAATATGGATTACTGACTGTAGATATTTGTGAAGGAACTCGTAACATAGTAGGAGATGATTTATTTAAAGCTACACTGGAAGCTCGCTGTTTTGTTGGTGGTGCTTTAATTTACAGCCCGAGTCAAGGAATAATTCGGCTACCGGGTACTTTTATTGCACCTTGGCAATGGGGATGGTTTTTAATTTCGGGTACGTTTTTTAGCATCGGTACTACTTTTAATGACATATCTAATCGTTGGAGAATATTTGGTTTTATTTCTTTAGCTACAGTTTTTATTAATGCTATTATCAGCGGTTCAAGAATTACTTTAGTTTTAGTTCCAATCTGCTGTTTGGTATTGTTAATAATTAGTGAAAAGTTTATCCAAATAAAGTATCCATTATTATTTTTTGGATTGATTATAGTTTTATTAAATATCAATTTGGTATTTAATTATGAATTTATATTCAACCAATTTCAAGAAGTTTGGAATTTGTTAATTCAAGATGGGAATTTATTTTTTGGTAAAGGTTTAGGTACAGCCACTAATGTAACGAGAGTATTTGGTGAAACTAGATTAATTGAAAGTTATTATCCCAAGTTACTCTATGAAGTGGGATTATTTGGTAGTTTGAGTTTTCTCGCTTTGGTAACTATCTTAACAGTTGTCTGTTTCAAGACATATCGTTCTTTTCAAAATCTTAAATTACGCCGTTACGGAGCAGGGTTATGGGCATTTATTCTATTAATTAGTTTCAATACTTTCTACTATCCTCTAGATGTCGATCCAGTTGCTATATATTATTGGTTTTGGGCTGGAATCCTCTTGAAATTACCAAAAATAGATAAACAAGAAACTATAAACAATGCAGAATTAACAGAAATATAATCAGATGTTTATAGCAATTTAAATACTTAAAAACTCTCCTATCAAGAAGATTGAGGTACTTTTGTACTATATACGATTCTAAACTCCGCAAGAATTTCCATACTTACATCTGGAGCACAAGAAACAGCGATCGCAACGGGGATTTTTCGCCGTACATACCGCAGCACCAAAATCAAATAATGTCAAATTCCATATCCCGACATTACTTTTAGGGGCTATTTCTTCTGCTGCTTGCCAAATTTTGGAACAACGCGATTTTACCTTGCTCCCTTGTAAACCAAAAAAGCGCTCGAAAATCCGCGCTACATTAGTATCAATTACTGCTTTATTTTGTCCGAAGGCATTAGCACAAACGCAGCGTGCTGTATATTTACCAACTCCGGGTAACTTAAGCAATTCTGCTTCTTGATTTGGAATTTCTCCTTGATATTCTTCAATTAATAATTTTGCTGCTTTATATAATCTTTCGGCTCTAAAAGAAAGCCCTAAAGGCTGTAGAATACTACTTATTTCTAAAAATTGTGCATTAGCTAAGGCTTTAACTGTAGGAAATCGCTGCATAAACTCTTCATACAAAGGAGCAACCTTAGGGGCGTTAGTCTTCTGTAACATAAATTCTGCTACCAAGATGGCATAGGCATCTGTGGTATTGCGCCAGGGAAAATTTCTACGATGCTGCTTTCCCCAAATTAACAACTGATGACGAAACCACTTACGTTTGACTCTTGAGAGATTCACTTGATACCCCTAAAAAAATATAGTGCGATATAAGTAGATCGCACTACAAAAAATAAATGGGCTCGTCAAGGGCTCCCGGGCAATTTTTTTTAGGAGAAAAAATTTGCCAGGGTACCCGTCAAGTTTACACAGCTTTCTTGGTATGTTGGGGAGATAGTTGTAAACAACTTCTAGTAACAATTTCTTCATAAAGCTTTTCTAGGCGAGTTATATTCTTGCTGAGAGTATAACGCTCTAGTACTCGCTGTCGTGCTTTTTGTCCTAACATCAATCCCAATTCTGGATGATCCTGGAATACCGGTAATAAAGTGCGTAATTGCGATCGCACTCTATTAGTATCAAGTACTACACCTGCTCCATCTTGTAATACTTCTCCATCGGCACCGACATCGGTTGCCAAACAGGCTAAACCGCAAGCCATTCCTTCTAACAGAGATAAAGATAAACCTTCAACTAGGGATGGTAAAATAAATACATCTGCTCCTCGTAAAATTTCGATGCGGCGATTGTCATCGCCAATGAATCCCAGCCAATTAATGCCGTATTCTGGTCCATAAAACGGCTCCAAACCGGCTCTGAAGGGGCCATCACCCACAATCAACAATTTACTAGTAGGACCCATTTCTGCCTGTCTCCAGGCACGGAGCAAGGCTTCAACGTTCTTTTCTGGGGCTAGTCTACCTTGATAGACAAATAAACGTTCGGCTTGAAATTCGGCTTTGATGGCTGAAAAACCGG
>JBCBQE010000806.1:0-3485 GCA_039820385.1 Cyanobacteria bacterium J06635_10 | reverse complement strand
TGCTGCTAGCGCTGCGAATGTAAATGTTTGTGGGTTAAATAGAGAAAAAACAGCGATTGAAAGTGAATTTAATTATGTGAATAATTTTTCGGAAATTGCTTTGAAATTGTGATAAAACTTAACTTGCTCTATATGCTTTCGGTGTCATACCTGTAAATTGGCGAAACTTTTTGCTTAAATGGCTGTGGCTGCTGAATCCACATTCTAAAGCAATATCTGTAATTAATCGTTCTTTTTGTTTCAACAACTGCTTAGCTCGTTCAACCCGTTGTTGAATCAAGTATTGGTAGGGAGACATACCAATTGATTGTTTGAATAAATGGCTAAAATGAAATTGACTAATGTCTAACAATCGAGCTAAATCGGCAAGTTTAATTTCTTTATCTAAATGAGCATCAATGTAATCTAAAATTTGCTGTAATTGATGCAGTGGTAAACCTCCTTCATAAGTTGTTAACTGAGGTTTGATAGCAGCGTGCTGTCTGAGTAAATTTACCGCTAAGACGTTAGCCAGCGAATCAATATAAAGTCCGTTACCTGGATTTTGCTGTTGTAATTCTGTGAGTAACATTATTCCAACTGCTTCAATTTGCGGATTGCGAGTCCGAAATTCAGGTATTAATTCAATGCTCACGGGATCTTGTTCGAGGGTTTCTCTAGCGACGCTTTCAATAAATTGAGTTTTCACCCTAATTTGTAAGTAATTATCATCACTTTCCCAGCGAGCAAAAAACGGTGTATTTGCGGGTGTGATTGACATATCTCCTCTACCATACATTCCCGTGTAAGTCTTACCTGCTTGAACTTGTAGCAAGCAAACGGGACGAGGAGCAAGAGAAAGACTTATAGTGTGTTCGTTATGAAAGTGACAATTACCTTCTCCTGCTGGATGCTGAAATTGTTCAACCCGAATATTTTCGGAGAGTTGAGTTTGACAAGGTATTTCAGCTTTTTGTATGGCAGGATTTTTCATTTTGGGTTGTATCTCGGGAAAAATAATAGTTCTTGCGGCGTAAGGGAGCAATCTCAAACCATTGAAAATGTTAAAGAGTGATAGTCCTCAAAAATTTAAAAGCTCATCGCAAGATCGTGACAGTATTACAAGAATTAGATAGTTAAGCATCAATGGTAACCCTTAGGCTGAAAGAGTAATTGTTCAGGAGGAACCATAGAAAAGATGATGAATTTACTTGTTTTTGGAGCTACAGGAAGTATAGGTCGTCTGGTTGTCGAGCAAGCACTCGAATATGGACACATAGTCACGGCATTTGTACGCGATCCCGCAAAGCTTGACATTAACCACGCAAATCTCAAGATTGTTTGTGGCGATGTCATGGACATTATATCAGTAGAGAAGGCCGTACAAGGTCAAGAAGCAGTGGTGTGCTTACTGGGAGCGGGTAAGAAGACGACAGGAAAAATCCGTTCAGAGGGGACGGAACAAATTATCCGTGCAATGAAAAAAGCAGGTATCCGACGTTTTATCTGTCAATCAACCCTTGGGGCTGGAGATAGTTGGGGGAACCTTAACTTTTTATGGAAGTATATCATGTTTGGATTCCTCTTGCGAGAGGTATTTGCAGACCATGAAAGACAAGAGGAATATGTTAAGCAAAGTAATCTGGAGTGGACAATTGTTCGTCCTGGAGCATTTGTAGATGGAGAGCGAACTGGTAACTACAGACACGGCTTTCCTGGTGACGATAAGACATCAAAACTCAAAATTGCTCGTGCTGATGTAGCTGACTTTATATTGAAGCAACTAACGGATGGTTCCTATATTCACAAGACACCAAGTTTGTCCTATTGAATCAGTGAACAGTGTTCGCGAAGTGTGTCCCGTTCGCGGAGCGTGTCCGATAGGACATAGGGACATACAGTTATTAGTTCTATGGTGGAGGACTTAAATCCAGGTTGTATAACTGGTAACTGAGAACTGACAACTGTTATTAACAAAAATTTACAGGAGACTTTATGAACTTGCACTTTTTTCTCATGCTTATTACTGCTATTGGTAGCGGTGTAAGCGGTGGAATATTCTACGCTTTTTCAACTTTTGTGATCAAGGCTTTGGCTCAACAACCACCAGCACAGGGTATTGCGACAATGCAATCCATCAATATAACGGTTATCAATCCATGGTTTATGATGGTATTTCTGGGGACAGGTGTGGCTTGCATTTTGATAACTATTTTCTTGCTGCGACAGTGGCACCAACCGGGTACTATCTATTGGTTGGCGGGTAGTCTACTCTATTTAATTGGTACAATCGGTGTGACGATCGCCTTTAATATTCCCCTCAATGATGCTCTTGCGGCGATTGCACCAAACAGTGTACAAGGAGCAAGGCTATGGGCAAGATTTCTCACCGATTGGACATTTTGGAACCACGTTAGGACAGCAGCAGCAATTTTGGCCGCAATTATACTGACGATATCGCTTTATCAACAAACGGAGTCGCAGTCGCAATGGTTGGGATTGCTCAATCCCAAAGCGAAAAAATTCTAATTTCGGGCTTCTCACATTTTCTATGAGAGTGAAAGTGACACTCACTTCTTATTTGTTTCCCAAGGCGAAGTTACAGGATATAACTCCGATCCCCAATTTATCCTTTGGAAATGGAGTAGTACTAGCACCAGATGAGTCTGATCTATTAGTTGCAGATTCACTCCGCTATCAAATTAAGCGTTACTGGTTGAAAGGAGAAAAAGCAGTCCCTTCTCGGTGGAAAATTACCTATAACGTAGGTTGGGTTGTATGCGCGTTTCACCCACGCGAAGCAAAACGAAACCCAACCTACAAATTTTCTATTCACCATTCACAACTCACTACTCACTGGGTGAGGCTACAGAGGGGGAGAAGAGGGAGATGGGGTAGAGGGGAAGAAAATCGCTTTTTCATCCTTGATTGTGAGATTGTCTCATGATTGACTCTCTTGATCGGCTACAAGTAATGAAGTGTATTTTCCGTCACTTTGAAGTAGAGTTGTTTGCGCGGTTTCCCTAACTCGGGTTCTTGGAGTGACTACCCAGGATGTTTCTCTGGCAATATGATCGTACCAAGCTACCAGAGTGATAATCATTTTGCACAGCGTGTAAGGAATACTTGCAATCATGTGAGTCAGAAAAACTTTTAATCCATAAGGCTATGATTTTATTACCATTGCTCCAAAAGTCGTTATCCAGCTAGTGAGAATAGTATAGAAAAAACTGAAATCAAGCAAAAGCTGTGCTGAATTAGACAAAGTAGATTTTTCACCAATTAAAAATTGTAAAGCTATCGCGAAAATACTTCCCTGTAGATTAAAGTATAAAACCAGTATATTTTTTGTCTTTTCCTTAAGTATCTACATTTATTCATTTTCTTTTGATACTTAAGGGTACATTCAAACCAACCCTGATTCCAGCGTTTGCGTTGTCGCCACCATGACATAAATGTGGTGGGAGCCTCTTCAGTAGCAATAATTGTGCGATCGTGAATTAACT
>JBCBQE010000805.1:0-3492 GCA_039820385.1 Cyanobacteria bacterium J06635_10 | reverse complement strand
AAATCATGCAACAAACAAGCTGTTATCATTTCATTGCTTTGACTACTTTCAGAGGCTAGAGTTGCACATTGCAGTGCGTGTTCCAACTGAGTCACAGCTTCGTGCCCGTACATCTGAGAACCTTTTTCAGCAAACAGATTGATAATGTTTTCCACAGAAAATTTCATGGGAGTTAGGAGTTTATCAGTTATTACCTTTAACATGCAGATATAGAGATCCATTAAGAATATTTAGCAACTTCCTTTCCGTGAATATAAACGGATGCAATTGATGAAGGTAAGGGATTATTCGGATGAATTAAGAGAAAATCCGCATCAAATCCCGGAGCAATTTGACCTTTTTCCTTACCAAGTCCGATCGCTGTTGCAGGAATGGCAGAAACTAGTTCCCAGGCTTTTTCTAAAGACATTAAACCGCATGAATATAGTTTAAATGGGGCATGGAACAAAGATGGGTAATGATAATCGGAACAAAGACAATCAAGCACGCCATTTCTGACTGCTTCGACTACACTCATCAAACCGACGTGGGAACCACCGCGCAATAAATTCGGCGCACCCATTAGTACTGATGCACCAAAATGACGTTCTTGTGCAGCGAGATCGACATTAGCTGGAAATTCGGCGATCGCCATTCGCCGACGATGACTTAAAGCGACTTTTTCTTCAGAGTCATCATCGTGAGAAGCAACGGGAATATTATAAATATGGGCTAGTTCAACTAATTGTTCCACTTGCAAACTTCCTTCTTGTCGATGAGATTGAAGTTCCGTCAGCATATCTATTATTTCTTGATTGGATAGCGTTACTCGCTGACGTAAACTACTAATATGTCGCCTCCATTTATATCTATCTTCTATAGGCGGTAAATGGTCATTTATTGACAAAAAATGAATCCGTTTTTTCTCCAACCAGGTACACAATTCTTCATGTCCCTTAGTATTTGTCAGTTCGTGTCGGATATGGATTAGATGATTGCAACTTAAAAGATACTGTCCTTCCCCCCAAATAAAATCAATTAAATCTCTTGCTGTTTCTCGACTCCGCAAACCGGGTTCGTAGGAATCTGTAATAGCGCAAAAGTAAGTTGTTATACCGGCAGCCAACAAATTGCGGTCATTTTCTACCATCGCCATTGGTAAAGGAATATTAACTCCAGGGCGAGGACAAATAGTCCTTTCAAAAGCATCGCCATGCAGATCGACAATGCCTGGAAACATTTGCAATCCTTTGGCTTTTACTCGTTGATATCCATCTTTGTTCGCAGTTTTTTTGATACTTACAAAACGTCCATCTTCAATTAGAACTGTAGTATCTTTTTCCCAACCTAATGATGTAAGTACATCTACACCTTCGATTGCTATTTTTGTAGTTTCTTCTAACCTTGAGTTTTTTTTAATCTCTTGCTGTAACACCACGATTTATACCGTTAATAATGCTAGATTTTAATTCAGTAGACGGACAAATATTATTACGTATTTACGATCGATTATGTATGTATTTATGTGTATTATTTTGTGGTTAGTTAATTAATTTGCAACAAATTCTGACTAATATATACCCGCTCCTTGGGAGCGAGTAGTCGCGGTTAAAAAAATTCCATAGCTTCAAATTGTTGCTTTTTGGTAGCTGCAATTCTTGACCATAAATCACCTGCATGAAGTTCAAGTTTGTGATTATCTGGGTCTAAAATATATATTGATTCACCCCCGCTACTATTCTCTTTCCACTGTTTAATACCCGCTTCAAGTAAAAGTTCTTTAGAACGATCGAAGTCTTGAATGGGAATACTAAAAGCAATATGAGTATATTCTCGCTTGGGATTAGTAAAAGTTAATTCATCTACAGATAAACATAGCCAAAACTCCCCAGCAAGTAAGTAAGCACCTTGTTTCCATTTTGCAATCGGCTGACAACCGAGAATTTTTGTATAAAAGTTGAAGGATTTTTCCAAATTGCTAACTGATAAAGTAATATGATTTAACCCTGAAATCATTTTGTTTCCTCGACTGTTAACAAAATATTTTCTGACTTCTGAGTATTTTTTGTAACCTGGGAGTCTTGACAAATAGAACTTTTAATGGGTGATTCTTGTCTATCTTTTGTTGTATTCGATGCATCCTGGCGCATCTTTCGCACCAGATTTAACTCTGCTTGAAAATCGATATAGTGAGGTAATTTTAAGTGTTGTACAAAACCTTGTGCCTCGATATTATCGGAGTGAGACATGACAAACTCTATATCTTGAGCTGGACTTTCTACCGTTTCATCCAACTCAATAGCTCGCATTGCCCTATCTACAAGCGCCATTGACATTGCTTTACGCTCGTTATAACCAAAAGTCAACCCATAACCGCGGGTAAATTGTGGCGGAACTTCCTTACTACCTTTAAACTGATTTACCATCTCTACCTCAGTAACAGTAATTTCTCCGATCGCTACCTCAAAGCCCAATTCCGGAGGGCAAATTACCACCTCCACCTGTCCCATACGAATCTCCCCTGCAAAAGGGTGATTTCTGCCATAACCCCGCTGAGTAGAATAAGCCAAAGACAATAAAAAACCTTCATCAGCACGAGCCAAATTTTGCAATCGCGCATCGCGAGAAGCCGGAAAAGTCTGTGGTTGACGAGTAATATCGTAAGGATCGGAGGCATTGGGTATGGATGAAGTTGAAATTGCTTCCTCCCACCCCTTCATGCCCATATCTTCTTCAATCAAACCTTCTTTATTTAAAGTATCAACAACTCTGGGCATTGATTCGGAATTAACTTCCGCTTTCGCTGCAACAGGTACTTCTCCATCTGCCATCAATTTGAAATCTAGAAGACGATGAACATAGTCAAAAGTAGGCCCCAAACATTGTCCACCAGGTACGTCTTTGAAAATGGCACTAATCCGCCGACGAACCCGCATTTTTTCTGTATCGATAGGTTTGCTGTAATATAACCGAGGAAGGGTAGTGCGATATGCCCGTAATAGAAATATTGCTTCTACTAAATCTCCCCAAGATTGTTTAATTGCCAGAGCTGCAAGTTCTTCGTCATACAAGCTACCTTCTGCCATTACCCGGTTAACAGCTAAAGCCAACTGTTGTTGAATTTGCTCCAAACTCAACTCTTGTACATCACCATCACCACGACGCAAAGATTTAAGCAGTGCTTCAGCATTTTCAATTGCTTGAGAGCCACCTTTGACAGCTACATAAGGCATAAATTTTTCCTATTAGTTTTTAATTGTTAAGAGTTAAGAGTTAGGAGTTAGGAGTTAGGAGTTAAGAGTTAGGAGTTAAGAGTTAGGAATTAAGAGTTAGGAGTTAGGAGTGAGTAGTGAGTACTTAGAACTCAGGAGTTCGCAAAATGTAGTCTCCCCCCTCTACCCCCTCTACCCTCTCTACCCCCTCTAACTAATCAGGAAGAGTAAACCCCCCAACATCAAAACTCTCCTCCTGACGTAAATCCTAGGTGCTTGGTGGAAGAACGCCGGTGCCGAC
>JBCBQE010000804.1:0-3494 GCA_039820385.1 Cyanobacteria bacterium J06635_10 | reverse complement strand
ATAGTTTTCAGGATTTTTCATATCCAAAGTTTTATTTTGGCACTAAAAACACACTTCTCAACGGCAGAAATCCTAGAAAGCAATATCTTCTCACAAGGGTAATGGGGGAAAAATTTATCGGTAGCAATAGGGGGAGTAGAATAGATGGGAGAAATAGCGATTAAAGGAGAAATTAGAGCCATTAGAGAGAATAAATACTTTACCAAGCAGCTTGTTACAATGATTTTTTGATCTCAACAAATTTTGGTCTCTCTCTTTTAGTCACCCGACCATCGAAGTTTAAAATTCTTTATCCGATTAATCAAAAAGCTGAAGATTTATTTATAAGTTTTGTAAAGTTTTTTCTATTCCCACATTGTATTTAGCCATGAATGCTTGAGACTTAACTTATTGCCAAGCATATTTTGTGTGTAGAGAAAAATATTAGTAAGATTTCTAGCAGATTAGTTGACAATAAAGCCCTTAGGCTGTATTAATGTAGTTCATTTCATAAATTCCCATGGGTTGTAGAGACGTAGCATTGCTACGTCTCCAGACGTTTGGAAGAAAACGAACCCGTCAAAAAGGCTGGGGACAAACCACTAGTAGTTCATTTGATAAATTCCCATGGGTTGTAGAGACGTAAAATTTTACGTCTCCCAAAGAATAAGCGGAAAAACAAACCACTCAAAATTAATCTGGTGAGGTGTAATAGTATATTTAATAAATTCTGGGTGGTCGGGTTTTCCCAGAAATTGTGTGGAGACGTTATGTATAACGTCTCTACATTACGTCGGTAGACCGCTACTATCCATCATAATTAATGCAATAGACTACTTCTAATCCCCACTCACTACTCCCTACTCCTGGTTTGTTACCTCTGAGGCAACTTCACCCCACGACGCTGTAACATTCTGCGTACTTCAGGACTAGGTTTGTAATTGTAGCCATAAGAAGAACCTTGGGAGTCATCCATAACTTGAGGTGTCAACAACACGATTACCTCATTACGCTGGTTATTCTTACTTGTGCTTCTAAATAGCGAACCAATAATGGGAATATCTCCTAAAATAGGAGTCTTAGAGACATTTACCCGGTCTGTTTCTTGGATGATACCGGAGAGAACTAATGTCTGACCATCCCGCAAGCGGACTAAACCGGAGTTAAGCGAACGTTCGGATACTAAGAAGATTTCTTGCTCGCTACCATCACCTAAATTAATGCTTGCCGGAGCTTGGGGTGCTCTAACAGTAGGAGCCACCGATAAAGAAACAAAACCGTTATCGTCAATTCGATCGACTTTTACTGCTAGAGTTAAACCTACATTTTCTTTATCAACAGTAATAGTTTCGGTTGAAGCTCCATCACCACGAGTTATTTCTCTGTTGAAGTTTCCTACTACTTCTTGAGTTAGGTTAACGTTTGCAGTTTGACCTTCTTGCACAATTAAGGTTGGATCGGTCAAAATCTTAGCGTTACCATTAGTGACTTGAGTTTGTAAACTTGCCAAAAAACGCTTGGGAAACTCAAATAAAGAAGGCAGAGCGGTGGTTATAGAGCCAACATCTCCCGGGGTAGTCTCAACAACTCTAGTCGCAGGAGAAGTTATAACGCCTGTTTCAGGATCGATAGTAGCAGGAACATCGGTAATAGTCGTAATATTTGGAGTTCCTGGCTCAACATTTGTAATAACACTTTGGAACGGATCTGTTAAAACTCCTGTGTTAGGTGCGGCAAATAATGCAGAACCTCCAGGTTGGTTTGTTACTATTTGCCCATTGTCAATCACTATTTGACCGACTCCAGTCCCTGGAACACCTATTGGGTTGTTTGGATCGAGGAAACCCTGGGCTCCAGCATAAGGGTTTGTAATAACTGTTGGAGTAGTTAAACTATTAGCTGTCTGTGAAGCTGAAGGAGGATTTACACCACCAAAATTAGCCGCGGCTGTACCTCCATCAACGCTAAAGAAATTGTCAGCAACTCCAAAAGAGAAGCTAGTTTTAAAGTCTTTTGTTTTTAAAAGGTTGACATCAACAATCTTGACATTAACTGCAACTTGACGGCGGCGAATATCAAGTTGAGTTAATTGAGCCATTGCTATCTCTATTATTCTAGGCTCGCCAATTAAGGTAACAGAATTAGTTCGCTCATCTCCTAATGCTTGTAAACCTCTAAGTAATGGCTTTGAATCTTTAAAATCAATACGCTGAGTCTCAACTCTGGTTTCTGTAGTAGTTTGAGTCTGGGTAATAGGAGCGGCTCCTTGCCCTACAGGTACGGCATTGACGTTAGTAACTTGGCGTTCGCGGCTGACGGCTGTTTCTGCACCCAAACCAACTAAAAAGTTGAGAGCAACACCAACAGAAACCTGATTTAATCGCAAGCTACGCATTACGGTATCGCGAGTGGAATTAGGTAATTTAGTACCGACAAAAATTGTCCTGCCGCTGCGATTCGCTTCTAAACCACTCAAGCGCAAAACGTAATTAAATACATCTTGCACAGGCTCATTTTCAATATCTAAAGAAATTGTCAGTCCATCGCCTCCGGCATTACCTCCTCCCTTACCGCCTTGTGCTCCTGTATAAGCTAAATTCAAATTAGCAGCACGGGAAAGCAATGACAAAACCTCGCGCACTGGTGCATCTCTTAATACCAAACGAGGTACGCGCTGTTGAGTTCCTAAATCGATGACACTCGGTGAAGCATCGGTATTAGATATAGCTATATCTCCCACCGGGGGAGCCACTGCTCTTGGTAAAAAAGGCGGAGCCTGATTCATAGATCGATCGGGGCCTGCAGGTGGTGCGGGGGAACCCTCAACACTAACATCTGGGTTGGGAACTAGAGGAGCCGATTGTGCTATTTGGTTCTTTTGGGGAGGTTGAACCGCTATTGGTTGTGATGCAGCAGCACTCGCACTCGTTGCTGTTGAAGGCATCAAAGCAAAGCTAAGTTCGTTTTGCTTTCGCACCACCGGTTGACTTTCCGGAGGGTTATTAGTCCCGGTTATTACCACTCGAACGCTATTTGCATCAAGTTGGTCGATAGAAACAGAAGCAATACCATCTGTGGGATTATCTTGACGGAAACTATTACCTTGCGGCAAGCGTAATTGAGTATTAATAATATCTGCGACTAAAGCATTACCTCTTCTAGTAGTAAAAACTTGGGGACGAGAGCCATCCGAAGTGTTTAAAACTAGATTGACTCCACCCTCAACTTGGTTTAGTTTTACTTCAGTAATTTTTGTATTTGATTGTGCCCAAACTGGCTGAGCTATTAGCAATACAGAAGCAGCGGTTCCCAATATAAAACTACTACCATGGAGCTGTTTCACAGTTCATTCCTCACTTTAAATAATTAATAGTTGATAGTTGATGGTTGATAGTTGATGGTTGATGGTTGTTAGTTGCTAGTTTATATGCCCGTATTAATTACTAATTGCTTAATTCAGTTCTGCATGTTAAAAGTTAATGCTTATTAGCTTGTAATTCTTCATTCCTAACTCC
>JBCBQE010000803.1:0-3498 GCA_039820385.1 Cyanobacteria bacterium J06635_10 | reverse complement strand
CCTAAAAATAAGCGAAACTCTGTTATAGCACCAATACCAAGTCCCCCTTCACGACGAATTACTTGTATTGGTTGCCAAGGCGGAATCAAAAGTTTAACAACATCAGCCCTTTGATAAAATTCCCAAACGATTTCTACGGGTGCGTTAATAACCGAGGAATGTTTAAAATCCAACATTAATCATTCAACCCAAGGTGTGGGTGTATATCAATTATCAATTATTACTGGCCCTCAAGCGCGGGCATATATCAATTATCATTTATTTATTCTTCATAGTCTGTATCAATTTCAATATCAAGTGTTTCTTCATCAATCCGTATATATAAAATGTTAGGACGACAACATACTTGACAATCTTCGACATAAGATTGTTGAAAACCAGCACTTACATCAATAAATGTTAAGTTTGGTTCGCCACAATAAGCGCAGTAATATTGTGCAGTATTTTGCATAATTAAAAGTATAGAGGGGGAAGAGTGGGGAGAGGGGAAGAAATAACTCCGCGAGTTCCTAACTGTTAACTGTTCACTGTTCACTGTTCACTGTTCACTGTTAACTGTTCATTGTTCATTGTTCATTGATTCATTGAGATGCTTTTGTAGTGTAGACTGTGGAAGGGGTCCTCGCAAGTGGTTCCACGGTAATATTTGCTCGGTTGACCAGTGTTCGTAAACGTAGAAGTCTAGTGGGGGAATTTGTCCTTTTAGTTCTTTAAAAGCGCGTTTGTAGCTACCTAATGAATCTCCAAAGTTGCGGGTAAGTTCTAAAAGTCTGGATAATCTTCTATCTCCTCTCGATAACAACGTTTGAATTATCGACCAATTATAGCTTTCCGGACGAAAATCTATTCCCTGCGGCTTTAACTTTTTCTGTAAGAATTTCAATCGTTTTTCTGCTTCTTTATTCACTCCAAACCATTGAAAAGGTGTATGGGCTTTCGGTACAAAGGTACTACATCCTAAAGTAAACCGCAATCCGGGAGCAGCTTTTTTAAGATTCTGCATCATGGTTAAAGTTGCATCTAAATCCTCTGCTGATTCACCTGGAATTCCTACCATTCCATAAAGTTTTAAACCTTTCAAACCGCCTTTTTTAGCATTTTCTGCGGCTTTGATAATATCTTCTTGCTCAAGTTTTTTATTAATTATTTTTCGCACTTTTTCCGAACCACTTTCTACGGCAATTGTCAAGGATTTAGTTCCTCTTTTAGCCAGTATTTTTGCTAATTCTTGTGTTACCGTATTAGTTCTTACCGAAGCAATACTTAAACGGACATCTTCGTATTTTGGCTTATTTATGTAATCTAATAAAGTTTCAAATTCAGGATGCTGAGTTACCGAAGCTCCTAATAATCCCAAACGATTTGTTACTTGTAAACCCTTCTCGATTGCGGGAATCAATGAATCATTTAAACTGGCTGTTCTAAAAGGTAAAGTAAGGTAGCTTGCCAAACAAAAACGGCACATTTCCGGACAGCTTCTGACAACTTCTACCATGAAAATGTTTTCCCAAGCCGCTTTTTCGGTTACTACCGTTGATGCTGATAAAGTGTTTCCCCGATAAGTTTGCTTTTGTACTTCTGCGGGAATATCAGATGAAATCGGCTTGATAGATTTTATTGCACCATCTGAAGATTTATACTCAACTTCATACAAACTAGGAATGTAAATTCCCGGTACTTGTGCAAGTGCTTTTAACTTCGTTTCTCTATCAGCATTTCTAACTTCTTTGTAAGCATTAATAAAATCATTTAACAGATTTTCGCCATCTCCCAACAAAACCACATCAAAAAAATCAGCATAAGGTTCGGGATTAGCAGTTAAAACTGGTCCACCACCAAAAACTATGGGATGATTATCTTGGCGATCGCAAGATTTTATCGGAATATCCTTTGATTCCAACAAATTTAAAATATTGACATAATCCAACTCCCACGACATCGAAAAACCGAGTATTTCCGGGTTTCTGGGAAGAGTTTCGCTAATATCGGTAAACAAGCGACTCACCTGTAAATCCCCACGTGTAGCCAAAGTAGCCCACACAACCTGATAACCCAAGCTAGTGATTCCCACAGTATATTCGTTGGGAAAAGCAAAGATAGTGGGAATAGCGTCGGTATCCGGGGTTACAGGAGTAAATAAAAGGCGTTCCTTAGCAAATAAATCGGATGTCACAGGCGTTTTCGTTGGGGTGTTTTTCCATATTTAATTTTAAGGTAAAGAATAGTTAGGTTAAAAAGTAAAGTAAACGCATTAGCCAAAATAATCGCCATATCCTGACGCAGAATTCCGTATATCAACCATAAAAAAACACCAGTGATAAACGTAATTAACATGGCGTAAGAAACATCTTTCGCTGACTTTGTTTGCCAAGTTTTGATCATCTGCGGTAGAAAAGCAGACGTAGTTAAAGTCGCAGCGAGCAATCCTACAATTAGCATTGGTTGTTTTGAGGATAATGTGCTTTACATTTCTTTATGTTAATGGATAAATGTATCCGACGCATCAAAAAAAAGCCCTCACTCTGGCTATGGTGGGGCTACATGAACAAAGCCCGCCTTCGCGGGCTGAATTATTCGTTTTTAGGTGTAAATTGCCTAAATTCTCTGTATCTCTTCCTCTGCGCTCTCCGCGTCTCTGCGGTTTTTTTAATCCGTTTGTAAAATAAATCTTTTGTAGGGTGTGTTACGGCTCTAGTATTGTGAACTATAAACCATCATGTTGATAATGCCGTAACGCACCAATTCCGGATTAAAGTCACATAATTACGAATTTGCATAATTGCCAGAAGCTCAGAGATATATATTCAGTGAAAGCAACTATCTATGATTAACTGCTATGTATCTGCAAAAACTTCGCTTAATTACCTTGCTTACTCTTGTGGTTACCCTTTGTGGCACTGCGGTTGTCAATTTACCTGTAGCATTTACAGCATCGCGGGTATTAGCGCAAACGGTTGATGAGCGAAAAGCCGAAGCAGATAGGCTGTTAGACCAAGGTAATGAGCAACTTAATACTAGCCAATATGAAACTGCAATACAATCATGGCAACAAGCGCTGATTATTTACCGAGAAATTAAAGCCAGACAAGGTGAGGGTTGGGCGCTGGGTTCTCTAGGTATTGCTTACCGAAATCTAGGAAACTACGCCAAAGCAATTGATTACCTACAGCAATCATTAGCAATCGCCCGTGAAATCAAAGACCGTAATAGCGAGGGGAAGACGCTGGGTAATCTCGGTGCTGCTTACCTTGATTTAGGAGACTACGGCAAAGCAATTGATTACCAACAGCAATCATTAGCAATCATCCGTGAAATTAAAGACCGCAATAACGAGGGTAGGGTGCTGGGTAATCTCGGTCTTGCTTACTCTTCTTTAGGAGACTACGGCAAAGCAATTGATTACTCTGAGCAATGGTTAGCGATCGCCCGTGAAATTAAAGATCGCCAAGATGAGGGTTGGGCTTTAAACAATCTAGGATTCGGGTTTTATAAATCAGG
>JBCBQE010000802.1:0-3501 GCA_039820385.1 Cyanobacteria bacterium J06635_10 | reverse complement strand
CCTTGACAATTTTGCAAAAAATGCCAAAAAACGTATCCAAGAAGTCATTGATGAAGTAGCTAAAAATCAATCTCAAAAAGATTCACAGATTCTAAAAAATGAAAATAATCTAGTTTCATTAATTAAAAAGTTTCTTTTGACATCTGGAGATTATTCTAATTCAGACCCTTATATATTTAAGGTAAATAATATTGAAGATGCTAATCGAATAAGTAAAACAATTAATGAATATTGTATTCCGATAATACATAATTTTTGGTTAGACACTCAAGATAGACTAATTAGAGAAGGAAAAAATATTCGCCAAGATTTAGTTAAAAAAATTAAAGAAGAGATTCAAGCTATATCTGATGAAATTTCAGAATATCTAGGTAAAACTTTGGATATTAAAATAAATACCAATGTAATTCAGTTTCCTGATTTTGAATTTTTAGGACTTGATACTGAAATACAAAATCAACAGAAAGTCTTTATTAAGAATAGTAAAGAGGAGAGAATAAATAGCCGCTGTTGTGATTCAAATGAGATTTACTATGTGAATATTCAAGAAATAGATTTAAAACGATTTTGTCAAGCATTCAATGAAAAAATAGATGAACAAATAGTAAGAAATAAACAACTATTACAGCGAGTTATTCAAAAACAAGTATCAAAAGATTTTAAAAAAGCTGAAAATCAAATTAATGACTATATTAATAGATTTCAATTTGAATTTGACAACTTACTGAAAGAAAGAGCCGAGCAAGAATTAAAAGCTGATGAAATTATGACTAATCTTACAAGTCAAAGAATGGAAGTAAATCAATATCTCAATGAATTGATGGCGATTCGAGAATTACTTAATAGTTGAAAACCAATGAAGACGCATCAAATATCATTAGAAGTAGATCCTTAGTATTAAAATAACGATGCGTTAGGAAAAATATCCATAACGCATCTTACTAAATTGACAAATCTTAGTCTCGATCGGGGTATCGTTCAATCTCTTCTTGGACAGGAATAGCAGCAACGGGGATACCTTCTTTTATAAAACGTTCCTGAATCATGCGCACCGCATCTTTATGAACTCCCCAAAAGTCTTCTATTGTCGCCCAAGCGCTAGCATAAACACTAATGTAATACTCTTCAATTTGCCAGGCAAAACTTGATGGAGCTGGATCTTGAAGAACTTTGGGATGAGATTTCATAATCTCTACGATCAAATTATGAACCCGCTGCAAATCTTCCTCTAAAGGAATCCGTAGCAAAAGGCTAACTTTTCGAGTCTTAGTCTGGGTTAAGGTTTCGATTGCTCCGCTCCAAACTAGATTGTTGGGAATACTAAAAATCTGACCTTTACAACCATTAAATTTAGTATTGGCCAGAGTCACGTCATGTACCGTACCCCAAATACCATTAATTTTCACCTCGTCGCCAACATCAAAAGGCTTGTAAAGCATCATCATTAAACCACTGGCAAAGTTACCAAGGTTACTTTGTAAAGCAAAGGCCAAGACAAAACTCGCACCCCCAAGTAGGGCTAAAATCGGACCAAGGCTGATTTCTAATGCTGTTAGTGCCAGCATAAAACCAACTACAACACCACCACGCTTGACAAGCATGACGGTAAACTCGCGCATCAGTGCAGATACATTGTCAAATTTGACAAGAAAACGCTTGAGGAAAATGGCAATAATTTGGGAAACGATAATCGAGATAACCACAATGCCCAGGAATTTACCAAGATTAATGGCCCAGCGCAAGCCACCTTCTCCCGATTGTAACCAACCAATCAATCTAACCCCAAGACCTTCAGTATCTTGCAAGTCCACTTCAACTGTATTAATGGCTTCAATATACTGTTTGTAAGATTTAGCATCGCCTCCTTTAAGTTCTAATTCATCTAAAACGACTTTAAAGCGATCGACTATGGCTGTTCTTTCTGACTGAGCTTCAGTAACATTGACAACCAGTTGATTCTTCAATTTGGAATCAACTTCAGCATTTTTTTCCAACTGTTGTGCTGCTTTCTCCAGTTGCTTCCCTTTTTGGTTGAGGTTTTGTTTTTCATCCACAACATCAACTGGGCCAGCAACTTTGGTGTCGCCACTACTGGAAATCTCGGTTTCTCCTACAACATTTGCGACTTTTTCAAGGCTTTGAGAAGATTGAGCCTCAGTTTTATCGCTTCCCTCAATAGCTGAAAGTGCTTCTTTGAGAGATTTCTCTGCTGCTTCTATTTCTTGGGTTGCTTTTTTATATTTTGGTGAATCTGGAGTAACTGTTTTTTGAGCTTCTTGGGCTGATTCAAAAGTTTTGATTGCCTCGTCTAGAGTATCAATCTTTTTAGTGGCTTCGTCGTATGCAACAGAGCCAGCAGTTAACTTTTCTCGCTCTTTCTTTGCTTTATCTAGCGCTTGTTTTGCCTTTTCGAGTTCCCCTGTTTCCTTAGCCTTTTCCAGAGCCTCGCTTAAAGCTTCATCCTTTTCCAGTTCCTTTTTAGTTTCTGTTGCTTCTTCAATCGCTGACTGGGCTTTTTTCAGCTTTTCCTTGGCTTCTTCGACCTTTTTTGTCGCTTCTTCATATTCTGGCGAGCCTGGAGTCGCACCATTTTTTGCTGATTCGGCTGCTTTGAGAGCTTCTTTTGCTGCCTCTAATGCATTAACAGCTTCTTCTTCTTTACCGATGCTGCGATTTTGACGCTTAATCGCTATTTCAGCATCGCTAATTTGTTTAACTTTTTCTTTGAGTAACTTTAGCCAACCCTCAGATTCATTTTGTAATTCTTCCAGGGTGAGAGGCTTAACTAGTAATTTCAACTCATCTACAGGAATTGTCGGATCTTCAGTAGTAATTGCGGCTTTCGGATCTGCACTGCTTGCAGGCTGAACTTTCTCAACAGCAACCTCTTCAACTTTCGTTTCCTGTGCTCGGGAGGGGGAAGCACAGACAGCGAAAACACAAACCACACCAGCAAGGATAATAGCGCGAACTCTATAGCGTATCAATGGCTTATTCCTTCCTTAAGTAAAAATATGTATTTTTAAATAAACATGTTACTTATTTTACGGGAAAATACGTAAATGTCACGATCTGTTTTTACTATTTTTTAGAATAAGACATAGCTAGTACCGCTTGCGCTCGTCAAAAGTCAAAATATTATATAATAAGCGTTTAAAGCTTTTTAAACTGGTGCGCCCTTTACCCCGAACTGTACTAATTTATAGAATTAATACAATTGTTTTGAAGGAGGTAATTATTTTTTGAATATAATTTATAGCTGGAAATATAGAAAGAATTAAATTATCTTATGTATTAAAGAAAACTTTTTATCTCTGATGTAGTTTATATCATTCAATTTTCGCCAACTAATTGCGCAAATTAAATGATATAAAATCCGCCTTAGAATCAATTCCAAGGCGGATTAAAAAATTCGGCGTTGCACAATCGTAATATGAAATTATGATTTCACATTGCAGAAGACGTAACACTGTTACGTCTCTACACAGGTTTCATGTTTTT
>JBCBQE010000801.1:0-3507 GCA_039820385.1 Cyanobacteria bacterium J06635_10 | reverse complement strand
AACTTTGATATTCTCAACTTTTGTTTTTGATAACGATTACTACCTCTGACTTTTCTCGATAACTGACGTTGAGAATATCAAAGTTACATCGACGTATTAGAAACATACGTTTAGATGCAACTCATAAAGCAACAACATTTATTTGCAAAAACCACGCAGTAGTTGCTTTAGAGGATTTAAATACTTCTGGTATGTTAAAAAATCACAAACTAGCTGGTGCAATTAGTGATGCTAATTTCTATGAGTTTCGTAGACAAATAGAATATAAAGTAATTAGATATGGTGGAACTGTGGTGAAAGTAGATAGATTCTACCCATCTAGTAAAACTTGTTCCAATTGTGGAGAAGTTCAAGAAATTAGTTTGTCAGAACGAGTTTATGTGTGTCAAAAATGTGGCTACACTGCTGACAGAGATTTAAATGCATCCCAAAATTTAGAAAAATATGCACGGTTGGCTAAACCGTGTCTGGACGTGAAGGGATAACTGCTCCCATGCTCCCGTTGAAACGTCAAGTAATGTCAGGTTTTGTCCTGGTTTTATGTAGCAGTAATTGTATTGTCATCGCCACAGGATTCTCAATGGGGAAGGCGTGCGGTGATTTTAGATCCCGACGGTTATAAAGTAGAGTTAGTTAGTTAGGACAAGGCAATTATTCATTGTTGATTGTTTATTGGTAAACATAACTCTTTGCCCTCGTAGATGTAAACTACTTCTACGAAGGTTGATAAAGGATAGGGGCGTTGGAGAAATTATTAAAAATATCGCGAATCATCGATGCCTTTAATGAAATGATTGGTACAATAACCAGTTGGCTAGTATTAGTCATGGTAATTATCGGTGGATGGAACGTTATCGGCAGATATCTAGGACGCTTAATTGGTAGTAATTTGAGTTCTAATGCTTATATTGAAGCTCAATGGTATATTTTTGATTTAATCTTTTTTTTCGGTGCTGCTTACGCTCTCAAACATAACGAACACGTGCGGGTTGATGTATTCTACGGTAAATGGAATCCCCGTCGCAAAGCAGCTATAGAAATATTCGGTACAATATTCTTCTTAATTCCGTTTTGTATTTTAGTAATATTCTATTCTTGGGAAACCATTTTTAATTCTTGGTCAATTTTGGAAAATTCCCCAGATCCAGATGGTTTACCGCGCTATCCCATTAAAACTACTATAATCATCTCCTTTGCACTGTTAATATTGCAGGGAATTTCTCAAATTATAAAAAACGTCGCGATTTTAAAAGGTTATATTCAACCCCAGGAGGAAAGCCGTGATATTTGATTGGCTTGGACCATTAATGTTTGCCGGTGCTTTGGTTTTATTATCCCTAGGTTATCCGGTGGCGTTTTCCTTGGGTGGAGTATCGATTCTCTTTGCTTTAATCGGAGCAGCATTGGGGGTTTTTGACCTGCAATTATTCGGCTTAATGCCGTTGCGGATTTTTAAGATAATGGCTAATTATACCCTCTTAGCGATTCCCTATTTTATCTTTATGGGTTCGATGCTGGAAAAAACGGGTATCGCCGAACGTCTTTTGGAAACTATGGGAATTCTCCTGGGACGTTTACGGGGTGGTTTAGCTTTAGCAGTGGTGATAGTTGGTGCTTTATTGGCAGCAACTACGGGAGTTGTCGCGGCGACAGTAGTTGCAATGGGTTTGATATCTTTACCAATAATGTTGCGCTACGGTTATGATAAAAAATTAGCAACCGGAGTCATTGCTGCATCGGGAACATTAGGACAGATAATTCCACCATCTGTGGTTTTAATAGTACTTGCCGATCAATTACGAATTGGCGATCGCAATATTTCGGTGGGAGATTTATTTATCGGTTCGATAATTCCCGGTTTAATGATGGCGGGAGCTTTCGCTTTATATGTATTAATAATCGCCTTTTTGAAACCGGAAATTGCTCCACCATTACCCCCTGAAGTCAGAAATATTGGTGTGGTGAAGTTAATAGTACAAATATTTCAGGTAATGTTACCGCCTTTGGTGTTGATATTATTAGTGTTGGGAAGCATCTTTTTTGGATTCGCCACACCTACAGAAGCAGGTGCGGTAGGTTGTATCGCAACGATAATTCTTGCTGCTGTATATCGCAAACTGACTTTAACAACCTTGAGTCAAGTTTGTAACGCTACTATGCGAATTACCAGCATGGTGATATTTATCTTAATTGGTTCAACTGCTTTTGCCTTGGTATTTCGCGGACTTAACGGCGATGTATTTATGGCAGATATTTTAGGTAATCTTCCCGGCGGACAAGTGGGATTTTTAATCGTAAGTATGTCAGTAGTGTTGTTACTAGGTTTCTTTATCGACTTTTTCGAGATTGCTTTTATTGTCATACCGTTATTTGTTCCAGTAGCGCAACAGTTAGGAATTGATTTGGTATGGTATGGGGTTATTTTAGGAGCTAATTTACAAACTTCGTTTTTAACACCTCCTTTTGGATTTGCATTGTTTTATTTACGGGGTGTGGTTCCCAAAGAGGTGACTACGGGAGATATTTATCGAGGGGTGATTCCGTTTATTTTGATTCAGTTGTTGGTGTTGGGGTTGATTATTGTGTTTCCGGAGATTGTCAGTTTCTTGCCTTCCTTGATGAAGCCAGTTGAGAGTTAAATTTTGGGAATTGAGCATTGGGTCTAAAAATAGCAGAAACTCAAAAAATATGCTCTTCAGTCAAACCCAATGCTCCTGGTTAAACATCTTGCAGCAATCATCATTTATGTATTTTAATTACTCAGTATTAATGATAAAAGCCTAATTTAGGGATAAAAACCCGTTTAAAGAATGTATCTTTATTGCCTTGCTTTTAATATTTTCATTGTTTATACGTGTAGATGCAAGATATGATTTCGTGGTTTGTAATATACTTAATACAAACCACAGATAAGTAATTAAACTAACTTTTATACAATATAAGCATTATCAAACTAATGAAAATCTTCTCTATTCCAGGAATAATAAAATTTTCTAATTTAATGATATTAGTGCTAAGTATTATTTCTTGTGGAGCAACTTCGACAGGAATAGATATTCAACCAAAATTACCTGAATTAAAACCAAGCAATAAATTACAACCTGAACCGAGTGAAAGCATATTAAATTTACCTGTAAAAATTCCTTTGGCTAATATTCAGACAGCATTGAATCAAGAGGTTCCCAAGACATTTTCAGGTACAGAAGCAGACCCTACAAACCTCCTCTCTAATGATAATCTAACCTACAACATTAATCGAGGGGACTTAAATATAGGAGCTAAAAATAATAAAATAACTTTTTCAATACCTGTATCGGGGACTGCAAGAGTAAAAGGTAAAATTGATTTACGTCTTGGTAAGATATCAGCTAGTGGACGTACAAACTTTGCAGGGAGAATATTTGGTGATATTTCTTTAGGAATAGATAATCAATGGAATATAAAACCTAATATCAACGTATCGACTAATGTCACTAAAGCTGAAATACCGATAAAACGTATTGGCAC
>JBCBQE010000800.1:0-3507 GCA_039820385.1 Cyanobacteria bacterium J06635_10 | reverse complement strand
GCCACAATTATCTTCCAAGGAGCTATTGCTATTGCTACTATTTTATCGGGGAGATTTCTCAAACTTCACAAGAGATATTGGTTTTCTTTTGTAACAGCTTGTTTTCTCTGCCTTTTTACGCCATTTGGCACAATTCTTGGAGTCTTTACGCTCATTGTTCTTTGCCGCCAATCGGTTAAAGATTTATATTGAGTTAGGACTTACGCAAAAGTAACGTAACTGCGTCATTATTCACGAGAGGCGACGTAATCTCCCGAAACGCTGGAGTTGCTTTCCTACAGGTAGTGACCGTCGCAATGACAATATGCCAGTTGCGGCCATTCCTGTGAGTAAACCGAAAGTAAGAACTAACTAAGTAGAAATTCAAAATACCGTAGCCCCAGGGCAAACCCATCTTGTCATTTTTACAAGACAAACTACTGTCAAAGGGTGATAAAACTCAACCGATTTCCATCAGGATCTACCACAAGCATATCGCGGATTTCAGGACTTAGGGAGTTACTTGGTGCCTTCTTAATTGCAACCCCGAGTTGTTGGAATTCTGCGTAGCATTTATCTACGTTTGCGACATAAAAGTGAACCAAAGCACCGAATTGACAGTCGCCGGAATGCTCGGTGAGGAATATCTCCATACCATCACGCGCAATTAACGCGAAAATCGGCATATCGATCTGAAACTGGTGCTTCCACTGCTCCTTAAAGCCGAGCAATGCATAAAAGGCACTGCTAGCCTCATAAGAACGGATTCGCAAAGCGGGAACTACTTCTTGCATAAATAAATACCTCCTACTTCCAATAAATGTCACTTGAAAATGATTGCTATGGAAAAAACCCGGTTTTTCTAAGAACCGGGTTTGCGCTTGTTTGCTACAACTATTCTCAAGTAGGTTAAATCTTTTGGTTTAGTTCCATCAGCATGAAAATAGAAACATTCCTATGCCTTCGACTATAGGAATGTATCTGACTTATCTACTTGAGAGGGTAAATCGGACTTATTGCTATTAAATCTCAATAAACTATTTTTGTCAACTAAAAAAATTTAAAATATATATTCATCAGCTATGAGATGATATTTTCTTAGAATTGAGGTAGAGAGAAAGTACTTTTTGCCAGCATTCGCGGTATGATAGCAATCGCAAACCTTCTCTAATTATACTGAAGATGTCTTTTTCCTGTTTTGGCTGAAAATCTATGAAATAAGGATTTGAGGATTGAAATAATGTATCTTAACTGTAAAATATTGGTTCGTTATGCCCTTAATTATGGCTTTTTTATTGAAAAAAATATTTAATTAGATCGGAGTGAATTTAAGATAAATTTCTATGAACGCTGTTAAGCAAGCTAAATCCATTGAATTAGCAAGTAAAATTGCTAGCTTAGAAGTCATATTTAGAACAGAGTTTAGCGAAGCCGTTGCCGATTTTAAGCCTTGCAAGAACGACACCACAACTCAAGATATGGCCGATCCCAATTCTATAGACATCAGCTTTTCCTTCCCAGGACAACATTCTGGTTTTCATAGCCGATGTATTTTGGTACAGGTTCGTTTTTCCGAAGCACTCTTAGCACCAAATTGTCGAATGATTGGGATTGAAGCTTCTGGATATAATCATCAGAGGCAACAGTGGCGTTTTTCTAGTATCGGAGATTGGCAATTTGAAGGGACATATCAACCCATTTCTTTTTGTCAAGAGAAGTTCAGACGCTTTTGTAGACAAGTTTTCATCCTTTTTAAACATCCGATACATTTGAGTTGCTAGTGTTCTGTCCCCAGCCGTTTTGACGGGTTCGTTTTCTTTCAAACGTCCCCAGACGTAGCACAGAAGAAGTCTCTACACCCATCAGAATTAATGGGACAGACTACTAGTGGTCTAAATATATAAACGCTGGTAATCTAAATATGATTGAAAATTCCAGCAATGGTTCCTTCCTTGAGATACCCAGACTTAGCTACAGCTATCAATCACATATGTCAGCAATGGTGTCAGGAAAACGGTTATACCGAACCTTTTTATCGCAATGGTGAATTATGGGCATTTCCTCCGAATGGAGTAATGCCAGTTAAAATCAAAGATGTGATGGAGGAGCAAGACAGCAAACAAGTTTGGATTGGTGGTGTTTCCTTGTTTATATTGCCAGATGGTTCTGTTGCCAAGGGTAAATAATTATTTATATTTGTTTATAATTGTTTACTACTCTTTCTTTTCAAGCCAGTTACCCGATATTGCTTAACCGGCTCTAAATGCAATTCGTCATATTTAGATGGTGCTGAATCCTTGGCGCTGATAACTTCACCATTTTCTTCAACTGTAGCTGTATATTCTCCCAATATCCTACCATCGGGGGATGCGAAGAGTATGCGAACCTTCACCCAACTTGCTTTTTTACAAAGGCGATCGCAAATAATTCGCGCTCTTTCTGCTGGGATTAATTTTAATATTGCGAAGAGAAATTTTTTAATTCCAATTCCACCTACATCAATAATCCAGCCTTGTTTATCATAGTTCAACCATTCCCAATTTTCGCGCAACCAAATTTCACCTTCAGCAATTTGCAACCATTTTTCCCAACCCGTCCAACCTCTATAATAAGGACGCAATTGTTTCAAATTTCCATCATGTAAAATCAAAGAGTTGAGAGTATCAAATTCTAAGTGTCCCCATAAACGACCAGCAGGAAAATCAATTAGAGTGGGAGCAAACTGATGACCGCTAAAATGGGAAGATTGCCATACTCTTAATTTACCCTTAGATGTTGCTGCATAATCTTTACGCAGTTTTTGATAGATAGGAGTACCAAAACGACCGCAAGCTAAATCAACTTGAGTATGAGTACAAACGATAATATCTCGAATATGTTTTGTTTCTTGGTAATAAGGATTAAATTTATGTAATTGTCTGGGTGAAAACAAAATAGTATCTAATAAACTAATTACTAATTCAATGCTAGGTAAGAGATATTCCTGTTTTTCAAACTCCGCAAACATCGCTTGAGGACGATAATAATGAATCACACGATTTTGCTGTGAGTCTGAATATTCTTTATCGGGAGCAACCATCACAACCTTGATAATTATCCCTTTTTGTAAAATCAGTTTAGTGGATAACTTCATCAAATGGATTAATGGCTGATAATCCCAAAGTGAATCACCCCAAGGGCGAGGTACTTCAAACACAAACCAATGGTGATAATATTCAGCCGAACCAAGTGGATCTTCTCCATTGGCTTTAGAAACAACGCTACAATAACGACAATCATTTACAGGTTTTGACATATTGTTGAAGCACTTAGGTATTCAAAGGAATAGAGAGATATTATTCTCAAAATTTCGTTTAATATTAATCTTAGGTATTTCTACATTTATCTTTTCTTTAGGTTACATATTCGATTTTTAGAGGAATATTTTCCTGCAATATAACTTATAAGTTTTAATAGTCATATTGAAGTAAATTATACTTTAATTTTTGATTTAATACTGTATTCTATACACTACTAGTTCTAAATGTA
>JBCBQE010000799.1:0-3507 GCA_039820385.1 Cyanobacteria bacterium J06635_10 | reverse complement strand
CAGAAAATAAAGCCTTTAGCGAAAAACATACTCATTTGCAACAAAATTCAGTCAAAGCAACACCAGAAAAAGCTGTTAGTGCAACATTAGAACAACAATCACCAGAAAAGCCTAAATTTATAGAAAATAAAGCCTTCAGCGAAAAACATACTCATTTGCAACCAAATTCAGTCAAAGCAACACCAGAAAAAGCTGTTAGTGCAACATTAGAACAACAACCACCAGAAAAGGCTAAATCTCTAGAAAATAAAGCCGTTAGCGAAAAAGATACTCAACAATCATTAGAAAAATCTCAAGCTACAGAAAATAAAGCCGTTAGTGAAAAAGCAATTAACAAATCATTAGAAAAACCATTAGCTACTCCAAGTAAAGCCGCCAGCGAACAACCTACTCAAAAAGGAAATTTAGCAATAATCGAACAGGCTGCTAGCCCAGTAAGAGTAAAAGGAGATACAGCAGAACAGATTTTACAAAACTTAATGGAGTTAGCTTTACCGTCTTCGGAATCTTTACTTCCCGATGAAACGATTGAAGATACCCCAATAGCATCACCACCTCTACCGTTACAGCTAACTCTAGATAAAGTAAACTATATTGCACGTTGGGGAGAAAGCATTACCCTTGATGCACTTGTCCAACTCAAAGAAACAACAAACGAGCACATAAAACAAATTTTCGGCACCGAAGTACAAATAGAATTACGTTCACCTCAGAATTCTGAGTTATTGCAGTCCGTTCGTCAACTCAATCCCAATGGCTCGCTACCATTGGCGATCGATCAATCAATTGATATTCCCGGATGTTGTTCTTCTAAGCTAATTCTGGGAGAAATGAAAGTATATGGGGCTGTTTCGAGTAATGGTGTTGTAGAATTATTAGCCAGTCAATCTTTTATAATTACGGCAGAGATAACAGAATTACTCGCAATTACCGAAGAAAATCCTAGAGGTGAATTAGATCGCTTTAGTGATTCCACAGACGAATCATCTGCGCGAGATAATGCTCCTCAAACAATAGATACGACTGCATCTCTGGATTTAGAATTTTTCAATTTGATAAAAACAGCAAAACCACAGCAACCTGTGCCTGGAGTAGCATCAACGAAAAAATCTCTACCACCCCGTATAGATCCTCGAAGACTTCGTAGAAGGGTGACGACGCATTCGCCTAAATTACCAAATGTTCCTGGTTATCAAGAGAAAATTGATGAATACATTAATAACGGACATATTGAAACTTTAAGATATTCAACTCTTACAGGTACTAGTTTTCCTTACTTACGAAAATTAAAAGCTTTACCAAGTTCTAATGTAGAAGATGAGGTAGATGTTTATGAAGTTGAGGAATCTAGATACGTAAGTGTTGCGGATAATCAAAATATAGCTAAAACATCAGCCGCATCTGAAAATACTTCTGAAGCTGAATTGGTAGTTGATGAAGAAAAAGACGATAATTATTTTGAGCTTGAAGAACCAGTTACACTCCGTAGTTCTGAGTTTATTGCAACGAAAAGTATCAATACATCTCCCTTAATCAAGAAGTGGATGCTTTCTCAAGGACATTCTTTAGCCGAACCAATTGATGTGGAGTACGAAGACTATGATATTGGGGTAAGTAATCAAGAAATACCTCACCAGCAGGCAACACCGGCTTCTTATACTGAAACTGATAATAACTCGCAAACCGATAATTGGGAGAAATTGCAAGATGTACCAACAAGAGTTTCTTCCAACAGAAGTATACAAGCAACACCATCTCCTTATTTTTCGATTTCCACTTCTAAGGAATGGAAAATTAATCAAAAAATAGCACCATCAACTCAAATAGCTCAGGAAATCGTAGTAGATGATACAGATATTGTTACGGATCCTATGTTAGGAGCGGAAAATTCCAAAGAAGATAAACCTATAGATGAGGAAATAAAGAATTCATCAACCGCAGCACTTGCTATAAGTAACCAAAAGATGGAACAGTTGCCGACTCCTCAACTATACATATCACAGGGCGAACTGATCGCAGGTAAATCGATTAATGTGCGGGTGCGTCTACCCGAGGGGAACTCTCATCTCGCAGTAAAATTATGGCTGGAAGATTGCCAGACAAGAAATTTACTCTATACCCCACATTTATTAACCAATTTAACGCCTAACAATAACGGAGAATTGGAAGTAATAACTAAACTGGATATTCCTTTCGGTTGCTTAGAAATTCGCTTGGAAGCAATTGCGATAAACACAAGTAGCCTTATTGAGAGTCATAAATTTTCTATTCAACGTACTGTAATACCTCCGGATTTACCCAATATTCAATTAGATGCAATCCTGGGCATGTGAAGCTTTCTAGAAAAACCTTGTGTTAAAAATATGTACAATTTTGCCTTAATACCGCGCAATTTGCAGTAAGCTCGTCTTGAATTGTAATGCGATTTAACAGGAGATTTCACTATGGCTGCTTCTTTTCTGCCATCTGTTCTCGTTCCTCTAACTGGTCTTGTTTTTCCCGCTGTAGCAATGGCATTTATGTTGTTGTATATGGAAGGCGATGATATCGGTTAAGTTTGAGCTTAAGTAGATAAACAGGCAGGAAACAACACCACTTAAATCTTAAATATAAGAAACTCTTGTGGTACGGGTATCCTGCCTGTTTATTTTGAATACACTTTACACTCACAAACCCAGTTTTTTGATATAGACTACTCGAAACACAGGCTTGACCAACATTAGAATACGAATAACTGTAATAAAAAAATTACCTAGTATAAGTCGGCGTAAATAAGGCAACCATTAAAAATGGTTGAAAAGCCTAGAAAATCTTACTTCTTACTTCTTACTTCTTACTTCCGCAAAGCAGTACTAGTACAGTGCGGCAGAAAGGGCGCACCCGTTTCAAAAAGTTAAAATCCCTACTCTATAATACTTTTGCTCGCCTTTGGAGCGGTCTGTTTTGACCAACGCCCAGCGGTAATAGGGAATTAGTTAAGAATATTTTTAAACAGATGTGAGTAGTATTGAATGCTAACTGATGTATTTAATTAAAATATCTAAATATTGTATAATCAAATGAGTGGTAAAACAGCTAATAATAATTACTTAAGCATTAATAAGTTTTATAATTATGCTCTGTATACAATCCTTTTATTAGCAATAATTCTAGGTTTTGTAGGCTTAAATAAAGGACTATGGTGTGATGAAATTTTCTCTGTCATCAAGATTTCATCTCAAAATATTTCTGAAATGTTTGAGCGTTTAAGAAAAGACGTTCATCCACCTTTATATTATGTATTGTTTTATTTTTGGGGGCAAATTACCAAACAAGAAGAATTTCTCAGATTGTTTTCACTTGTTTTTAGTGTAGCAACTTTATTGGTGATGTTGCTAAGTATAGTCCGGTGAGAAGACTAGCTAGAGATGAGTATTGTTTAATCCACCTCATTACAACCAATAAAGTTGCTACACTAAAAACAAGTGAAAACAATCTGAGAAATTCTTCTTGTTTGGTAATTTGCCC
>JBCBQE010000798.1:0-3507 GCA_039820385.1 Cyanobacteria bacterium J06635_10 | reverse complement strand
AGCCACAGATCCAGATTAGAACCAGTAAACCCGCACCGACATCCGCAAATAGTGAGAAACCACCGGCAGAAGTGAGATTGCAATATTCTGTATCGCATTGTTCACTGTAGCAACCTGTTTCCCGATTGGCACTACCTGATTGTATTTCTTTTATACAGGATTCTGAAGTATTAATTTTAAAAATTCTGCTCCCATCATTTCTTTTTATACTAGAAACGGGAGTAATCGAACGTATTTTATCGAATTGCTCAACTTGTTTTGGTAATCCAGGAGGGTTGAAATAATATCCCCAATAAGACTTAGAAATAGAGATAGAAGCTAAAAATCCAAGGAAAATAATACCACTATTAGTAAGTAAAAATGTCAGTATAATCCAAAAAGGTTTTGGATGAGAATTATTCTTCATCAGTAGAAATAACTATATAACTCAAAACACTGTTATAACTACTAATAGTGTTTCCATCAAGTTGCGTTATCACTGTCATGGTACTGTCATGGTACTGTCATGGTACTGTCATGGTACTGATTTTAGCCCAGATTGTACGCGCCATAGACTGGCATAAATTCCGTTTTGTTCTAACAATTGTTCATGAGTACCCGATTCTACGATTTCGCCGTATTCTAGAACATATATACGGTCGGAATTACGAATGGTGGAAAGACGATGGGCGATCGCAATAGTAGTTCTATCTACGGTGATTCGTTCTAAAGATCGAGCGATCGCTGCTTCTGTTTCATTATCTACTGCTGAGGTTGCTTCGTCTAATACCAATATTGGCGGATTTTTCAACACTGCCCTTGCGATCGCAATTCTTTGTCTTTGCCCCCCGGATAATTTTTGTCCGCGTTCGCCGACTATTGTCTGATAACCTTGGGGTAGTTGCATGATAAATTGATGGGCTTCTGCAACTTTAGCCGCTTCGATGATTTGTTTATCGTTAGCATCAAAGCTACCATAGGCGATATTCTCGGTTACCGTACCGTGAAACAAGAATATATCTTGGCTTACTAAACCGATGCAGCGGCGTAAATCTTGAAGATTTATGCTTTGTAAGTTAAGATTATCAACGGTAATTGTTCCGGAAGTTATTTCGTAAAATCGCAGCAATAATTTAACTAAAGTGCTTTTACCCGAACCTGTAGAACCGACAATGGCAATAGTTTGACCTGCGGGTATTTCTAAGGATAGATTTTTAATGACTGGTTGTCTATTAGTATAGGCAAAAGTAACGTTATTGAAAGAGATTTCACCGCGTACTTTTTCAACGGGTAAAGTGACATCTCCCGGATGAATGGTAATGGGAGTATCTAACAAATTCATAGCGCGATTGGTAGAAGCCATGGCCCGTTGATATAAATCAAAGGTTTGTCCTAATCTAGTTAAGGGCCAAAGTAATCTTTGAGTTAAAAATACTAAAACGCTGTAAGTTCCTACAGACATATTACCATTAACTGCGGACATGCCGCCGAATAGTAACAGCGCCGTGAACCCGATTAAAATTAACATTCTAATTAAGGGTACAAAGGCAGCAGAAAGTTTAATTGCTTTACTATTACTGCGGCGATAAGCTTCACTTTCTGCAGTTAAACGTCTACTTTCATAAGCTTCGGCAGTGAAACTTTTGATAGTAGTAATACCGCTTAAATTATTGGATAAACGGGAATTAAGAAAACTCAGTTTTTCCCGTACATCGGCGTAGCGGGGTTCGAGTAAATCTTGATAAGCGAATGTTCCCCAAAGAATAAACGGAATGGGTAGCATGGTCATCCACGCCACATTTGGAGCTAGAATGAAGAATGCACCACCCAGAATTACTATAGTTGTGGCAGTTTGTAGTAGATCGTTAGCTCCCACATCCAAGAAGCGCTCCAATTGGTTGATATCATCGCTGAGGATAGACATCAAACCGCCAGTACTGCTTTCTTCAAAATAAGCCAATTCTAGATTTTGTAGATGTTTATAGGCATCCAAGCGCAAATCGTGCTGAATGCTCTGGGCCAAATTACGCCATAATGTTTCCAAAGCGTATTCAAAAACCGACTCTAATACCCAAATAACAACAGTGAGGAAAGAAAGTATTAAAAATTGCCAAAAAATCTCTTTGATTCCCCAACTGGCAATGATAGAATCTTGCTGCTTGACAACAACATCCACAGCAAAGCCAATTAAAACTGGAGGTGCCAAGTCAAATAGCTTATTGAGAATAGAACAAACTACTGCCAGCCAGATTTTTTGGCGATAATCATATCCGTAGTCAAGCAAGCGTTTCAGCGGACGCGTTGAGTCCTGACGCTGTTTTCGCAACCGATTCGATTTAAGTACTTGAGTCACAATTTTAAGTAAATGCGTGGAATTTATATTACCACGCCCTTCAGTTAACAGTTAACAGTTATCAGTTAACAATTATTAGAAACGTAAGTTTCGCAACTGCATGTAATCGAGGGAAATTTTACCCGAAATAATCAAAAAAACTGATAGTTTGATAGCTTCATCCCAAGCCCGCCGATAAACCGCAATTCATAACATCAAAAGGAGTATTAAATTGAAAAGTCAACCATTAGGAAGTTGGCAAGCCGCAGTTGCAGGAGTTTTACTATCACTACTTGTTATTGCCAGCCTTAATTCATTTGTAATTATTAATCCCGGTCAAGCCGGAGTTTTGAGTATACTAGGTAAAGCTCGAGATGGTGCTTTACTTGAAGGTATTCATTTCAAACCACCAGGTATTTCTAATGTAGACATATACGATGTCACAGTACAAAAATATGAAATACCCGCTCAAAGTTCTACCAAAGATTTGCAAGAATTGACAGCGAAATTTGCAATCAACTTTCGTATAGATTCCTCACAAGTTGTTGAAATTAGAAGAAAACAAGGAAGCTTAGAGAATATCGTCTCGAAAATTATTGCACCGCAAACTCAGGAATCCTTTAAAATTGCAGCAGCCAGAAGAACTGTAGAAGAAGCAATTACCAAAAGAAAAGAACTAAAGACTGATTTTGATAATGCCCTAGGGGAACGTTTGGACAAATATGGGATCATTATCTTAGATACTAGCGTCATTGACTTAACTTTCTCTCCCGAATTTGCCAAAGCCGTTGAAGAAAAACAAATAGCTGAACAACGTTCCCAAAGAGCGGTTTATATAGCAGCAGAAGCCGAGCAAGAAGCATTCGCGGAGATTAACCGCGCTAAAGGTAAAGCGGAAGCACAAAAACTGTTAGCTGAAACCTTAAAAGCTCAAGGTGGACAATTGGTGCTGCAAAAAGAAGCTATTGAAGCCTGGAAAAAAGGTGGCTCTCAAATGCCAAGAGTTTTAGTAATGGGTTCGGATTCCAATAGTAGCGTGCCATTTTTGTTTAATTTGAGTAACATACAAGATTAATCTCAGCTGTAGATTTTTGGTAGAGTAGAGGCTCTACATCATACGCAGTAACCACCTAGTAGATTTATTTTTAGGCTTATGACGACGAGCAAACCCCAAACCCAAATTACGGTTAAAGAAG
>JBCBQE010000797.1:0-3514 GCA_039820385.1 Cyanobacteria bacterium J06635_10 | reverse complement strand
CAGCTATTAGTAAACAAAAGTTTTTTTGGAAAACATTTACCCTTGTGCTAGGATAACTGCGTTTCCACCCAAAGCCAATATTCCAGAGAATAGTAGATTTTTTTGAGAAACCTATCCAAAGGATGATGCGATAAAGCTTGTAATTCTGCGGTTTGATAGATATGTGCACATCAAGTGATGGAGTTGATCGTCATGGGTACCCGTCAATTTTGTGTGGTTAGAGATGGATGTAATGGGAGTAAAAAATCCGGTATCTATTAATATAGTAAGTAGGTGGGCACAAGTAAACCAAACTATATTACAGCTTGTGTAAACTGGCTTCAAAGCCTTGTTACTACTCACTCCTCCTAATACTACTCACTTGTCTTGATTACTATTTTCAACACCAACCTACTTAGTGTTGAATATGTATTACTATTACTTTTAAAAATAGGCAAAGCTAAAGCAGTTAAGATGAAAGAAATAAAAGTTTTAATTATTGAAGACCATAATTTAACTAGAATTGGTTTAAAAGCAGCTCTGCAAGGGAAAGAACACATCAAAATTGTTGGAGAAGCAGCTAATGCCACCGAAGGCTTGAAGCTATTGCAAACTGTTAGGCCAGATGTTGCTACAGTTGATATTGGCTTGCCAGACTTTGATGGTATCGAGTTGACTCGCAAATACCGAGAATTACAGTCACAAAATGAAGAATACCAAACAAAGTTATTGGTACTAACAATGCAAAGTAAGGAGGATGCTGTATTAGCAGCCTTGGGTGCGGGTGCCGATTCATACTGTATGAAAGATATTGAAAGCGAAAAATTAATTGATGCGATAGTACAAACTTACGAAGGAAACTCCTGGATAGATCCAAATATTGCTGATGTGGTGCTGCGGCAAATACGAGCAGAAACAGAAGTTAAACAAGGTTCAAATAGTGGAGGTAATACAAAAACAATCTCCATTGAAGCAGTTGATTCAGAGATTGAGAAAGTAATTGAAACCTATCCTCTCACACCAAGAGAATTAGAAGTACTGGGTTTAATAGTCGAAGGTTGTGATAATGCAGAAATTGCCAAACGGCTATACCTCACAGTAGGAACCGTCAAAACCCACGTGCGCGGCATTTTGAGTAAGTTATTTGAGCCACTCTGCGCTCTAAAGAGACGCAGATTCAGGCATTACTTTCTGACTTGTCGTCCTTAATGACTATCTGGTCAGAAGCTAGCACTTGGATGGATAACCGCTCAAAGGAGTTGTAACACTTCCTACTTTCAGACTTGCTTACTCGGTTTGCGGTTTGTTGATATTGCTTCCATGCATCCATCAAGAGCGGCTCGGCCCTCGGATACTCAGTTTGAGCATCCAGCAATGAAAGCTTATCGTCACAAACATATCTACTCAAAAATGCAGAGAATAAATCGCGGTGCATCTCAAAACCAGTAATATCCCGATGAACTCGTATCGACAAAGTTTTCTTAACTCGACTACCGTCTAGATGGGTTTGAGATAACGCGGTTTTTTGAGTAGAGAATTCTAGAAATGACCCGTTAGCATTCTCGGCTTTACGTTTCAGTTCTGATTGGAAAAATCCTGGGGATTTGGAAGATATCGCTTTACCATAACGTTTCTGCCATCCCTTAATGCTTACCTTTTCGGTTTTAATTTGGTTGCCATGTCGCAATATCTCGTTGACCAATTTACGGTTTTGAGATTTTGCATAGCTGGCTTTACGTCTTTCTAACTCAGCTTTCTTCCTCGCTGCCTTGCGATAATTGCTTGATTTAATCCACTGACGCTTACCTTTTCTAATCTTACCTTTCTTACGAACAACCTTGTTACCAACTTTCTTGTTAAAGTCAGGCTCAAAATTGTCAGGATTATTAGCGCGCAAAGAGCGTTGCATCTTGCGTTGCAGAGCTTGTATCTCCCGTTGATAGGTAGGTACTTTATCGGCAAAGGGTAGTAAACCAGATTGATTGTCAGCAACAAAAGCGACGTTAGATATATTTACGTCAAGTCCTACAATACCTCTGGTAACGTAGTTTTGAGGCTTTTTATATGGCGTGCCTTTATTAACTAGCTGTAGGTACCAACGCTTCTTGCCATTAAGATTTCGCCACAACAAACGACAATATTTTACAGGCGAGTTTAATCCATGAACCATAACTGGATTATTCCAATCAATTATCGGCTCGATGGTTAAACCGCACCAAACAACTTTGTCATTGAGCCAGCGCAGACCTTGCCTATTTGATTTACCTTCCACAGATTTAAAACGGGGAGCAATCTTAAAGCGCACCTGTTTAGCTTGTCCAAACAATACACGCTCAACGGCTTTAAATGCTCTTGTAGCAAGTTTTTGTTGAGTATTTGAATCAACGTTTTTAGCTATCCAAATACTAGATTTAGCCGTTCGAGTTGCAAAACTGTGTAAGTCATACTCGCTGAATCTATGCTGCTCTCTGGCTTTTTTGAATAAATCTTTGCGTTGTTTTTTCTGTTTCTCTCTATTTAATTTCTTGGCTTGTTGATATGGCTCCGAACTACGTACCAACTCCATACGAATTAGTACCTCATTTAAACAAGCGTTATAGAGTTGTCTAGCAGATTGAAATCTTGCATTAAGTTTGCTTGCTAGCTTGCTATTTACTTTTAGCGGTATTTCCGTTATAAACGATGGTGTTGTAGTCTTAGCCATTTGTCCGACCTCCAAATGCTGTATATAATCTATTGCTATATACAATAGCACTGGTTCTAATTATTCTCAATAGCTTGCAGCCATATACAATGAATTATGAAGATATCGGACAGGAAGTATCGCCATAACAATCATTCGGTAGGTAGTGCAACAGTTCATCTTGTTTGGGTACCAAAAAGACGTAAAGCTGTACTAGTAGGCAAAGTAAAAGAAAGGCTACACCAAATAATCACTGAAGTAGCCAATGAGAAAAAATGGTTTATCAAGGCGCTTGAAATAGCGCCAGATCATGTACACTTACTTGTGGAACACGATCCTGACACAGCTATAAATCAAGTAGTTAAAGCCTTTAAAGGCAGGTCTAGTAGATACTTAAGAAAAGAATTTCCACATTTACTAAAAATACCTACTTTGTGGACTCACGCATACTTCTATGACACTACTGGTAAGGTTAGTAGTGCCATAATTCAAAAATATATTAATGACCCACATCACTATTGATGGCAAATAAATTTGCCTGGGTCAAATTGGAGACCCATTTAAAAATACGGGGCGTGAGTTCTCCCGCGTTACTTTAGGTGTTCTTTTATCGTTTCGGTACTTGTTCAAGAGATTGTTGCATTTTTTCAGCTAGTACCTGGACATGAGGTTCACTCATCATTGATATATGATTACCAGGAACTATATGGATTTCTACTTCTTTTGAGGAAAACTGATTCCAACCCCATGTTGGTTCTTGAAAAAGTGTCGAAGAATCTTGTTGCTCCGAATCCACTTCCTTTGCACGGAATAAAGTAACGCGGGAGAACTCACGCCCCGTATTTTTAAATG
>JBCBQE010000796.1:0-3521 GCA_039820385.1 Cyanobacteria bacterium J06635_10 | reverse complement strand
AAACCAGCAGCGATTTAGCATTACCATCAAAACCAGTGAATAAATGTTTAAAATGGTTATTTGCTAGCGAAAGTTACTTTATCAATCGATTTACTTTACCTTTTGGCGTATCTGTTTTACTCTTAGCAACAAAACCAAGCTGATAATTGATAATTGATAATTGGTCATTGATAATTGAAGGGCGTATCTGTTTTACTCTTAGCAAGAAAACCAAACTGATAATTGATAATTGATAATTGGTCATTGATAATTGACTCAATATGACTCAACCCATAGTTTCTATCATTATCCCAATTTATAACGAAGAAGAAAATATTCCCCAATTGTACAGTCGTCTACAAACTGTTATTAAAGAATTAGATGGTGAGGCAGAATTAATTTTAATTGACGATGGTAGTCGGGATAATTCGTTAAATTTAATCCGTAAAATTTACGAGCGCGATTATCGCTTTAACTACATAAGTTTAGCTCGTAATTTTGGTCATCAAATAGCTGTAACGGCTGGTTTAAATTTTGTTCGCGGTCAAATTGTAATTGTAATGGATGCCGATTTACAAGATCCCCCAGAACTAATTTTACCGATGATTGAAAAATGGCAACAAGGCTATCAAGTTGTTTACGCACAACGTATATCTCGTCAAAAAGAAAGTGTCATAAAACGATTTACAGCCTATGCTTTTTATCGTATTTTGAGGCGTTTAGCTGATGTAAATATACCTCCAGATACTGGTGATTTCTGCTTGATGGATAGGGAAGTTGTTGATATCCTTAATGCTATGCCCGAACGCAATCGTTACATACGTGGTTTGCGTGCTTGGGTAGGTTTTCGACAAACAGCCATACCATTTGAAAGAGAGCCGCGTTTTGCAGGAAAAGTTAAATATTCCTTTGCCAAATCTTGGGCATTAGCTATTAATGGAATTATTTCTTTTTCAAGAGTTCCTTTAAAACTTGCTACTTATTTAGGAATGCTATCAGCAGGTGTAGCTTTATTAATGATATGCTTAGTTTTATATTGGCGTTTATTTGATTCTGCTTCTCCTTTAATTGGTTACAGCTTGATTACGATCGCACTGTTTTTCTTGGGTTCTGTGCAGTTATTTTGTATTGGTATTTTAGGCGAATACATTGGTCGTATTTACGAAGAAGTTAAAGGAAGACCTATTTATACCGTAAAAGAAATGAGAGGAGTTACGAAAAAAACGGAGGTTAAGATTTAAGATTTAAGATTTAATGATTAATAGTTAACAGCTAAGAGTTAAGAGTTCTTTAATTTCACAATTATCTTTAATAATTAAATAGTTGAATAACAAAAATATAATATCTAAAATTTTATGAATTGGCAAGAATTTTGTTTGCTACTTTTATCCGTTTCTGCAAGCGTCACGGGACAATTATTTTTAAAAATAGGTGCAGTAAAATTAGGCAAGGTGAATGCAGCAAATGCAATTAGTCAAATTACAAGAATTCTGACAACACCAGAATTATTAATAGGTTTAGGTTGTTATGGTATTGGTGCTGTTATTTATATTCTTCTGCTTACTAGAATTAATTTGAGTGTTGCGGGGCCATCTGCTTCTTTAGTTTACGTTTTTTCAGTATTACTAGGCTATTTTATTTTTAAAGAATCTATTCCTGTAACGCGTCTTATTGGTTTAAGTTTGATTGTTTGTGGAGTCATATTAGTCGTTTGGCAAAAGTAAAATTTTTTTGTTACTCCCCTCACAGCTAATCGATTACCTGCCAATTCAGTTATCAGTTATCAAGTACCCATCTGCCCGAATCGAGGGGCTTGAAGTTAGGAAAATATTTTTTCCTTCCACGGATAAATCCGAGGGCTTGTATCGATTTTATTTTCTTGTCAAAATTTATTCTGACTTTAAATTAACTCCGGAATAATTCAGAAGTTGAGTAAGATGAGGGAACATTATCATGTTTACTTATTTATAAAGCACCTTCTCAGGGTTATTTCGATGACTCAATCTAAAAAGCTTTTAGATAATGGTTTATTTTTCGCTACAGCAATGTGGCTTTTAAGCAGGGTAGTAATAATTGTTGCAATGTTGTTAATTGCACCTTCACTTCCCATTCCAGAAGATGCTCAAGCTCCTACTTTTGGCTGGGATGTTTTCTATGCATGGGATAGCGTATGGTATCACAGAATTGTGATTGTTGGCTACGAATTTATCAACGATGGCAAACAATATTCTGTAGCGTTTTTCCCACTTTTACCCTTGCTGACTCGTGTAATTATGTACTTTGGCTTGCCTTTCAAAGTGGCAGCCACTTTATTAAACAATTTTGCATTTTTAGGTGCTTTAATCGTCCTATATTCTTGGGTAAAAGAAAATTGTGGCACAAATGCAGCGCGTTGGAGTACTGCTGTTTTAGCCTGGTGCCCTTATTCTCTCTACGGAAGCGTAATTTATACTGAAGGATTATTCTTATTATTTAGTACGGCAGCTTTACGCGCTTTCGATAAAAAGCAGCATATCTCGGCGGCAATTTGGGGAATATTATCGACAGCAACTCGAATCACTGGAGTCATGTTGATTCCAGCTTTTTTATTCGTTTCTTGGAAGCAACATAGAAGCATAAAAGCTTATCTAGCTAGCTTGGCAGTTGGTATTGGTGCTTTTCTTTATAGTTTGTATTGTCTAATTAAATTTGGTGATGCTTTAGCATTTGTGCACGTACAAAAAGGTTGGCGAGACTCCACGGGATTCGCAACGGAAGGTTGGTGGAAAATGTTAATGGAAATTATTTTCGGCTCTCCCCTATTATTTGGACTAATTGCGATTAGTGGTTTTTTACTATGGCGCTTTCGTCAACAATTAGCCAATATCAAATTGCGTAGTCTATTCTATTTCCTATGGTTATTATTATGGTTGGCTATAGGTGAACCTTTATGGTTAGCTGATTCTAATCCATTCGTCACAATTCCTTTAATCAAGATTGCTATTGTCTTCGGCGGACTTTATTTATTATGGTATTCTCGAACTCTTATTCCTGATTGTGCTGCTGTTTACGGCTTTTTCTCCTATGCTTTAATACTCAATACCGGACTTACTCTTTCTGTCGAACGCTACGCTTATGGTATTGTTTCTTTGTCTTTCGCTTTAGGATTGTTGTTGAAACGCTATCGTGGTTGGGGATATGCGATCGCCGGATTTTTCGCTATTTTATTAGCAAGTTTAGCTGTACAATTTGCTTGCGATCGATGGGTAGCTTAACAACAATGTTAGAAAATCAAGATTTAGCTAGCTTACCAAAAGCCATGTTTTGTTATATACTCTTGACTGTGTATCTATATTACAATTTTCCTCGAAATTTAGGTCAAGGGCTCCCATGAGATTTTTTTCTCCTAAAAAAATTATCTAGGGTACCCGTCAAGTTAACGAGTATAGTAGCCCTACTCAGACTTATTTCAAATTCAAAGTAACAGTCTATACCACTCTTGTTTTTGTTTAAATAAGAGTAAAGTTTACATTTACAATTGCGTATACAGTGAAAAAATCCAT
>JBCBQE010000795.1:0-3523 GCA_039820385.1 Cyanobacteria bacterium J06635_10 | reverse complement strand
CAGGTGGTGGAGCGGAAGTCAATTTTAATGAACTAAAAATCTTATGGGACTAAAGTATACTTTTTTGCTAGCAATACCAAGAATTAAGTGATTAAGCTTAAAGATGTGAATTCCAACTCCGCAAGCTCCCATTCCCTTACTGTTCACTGTTCACTGTTCACTGTTCACTGTTAACTGTTCACTGTTCACTGTTAACTGTTCACTGTTCACTGTTCACTGTTAACTGTTCACTGTTAACTGTTCACTGTTAACTGTTCACTGTTCACTGTTCACTGTTCACTGTTCACTGTCTACGGCACAATTAACACCGGGCAAGGAGAAAGATTAATCACCCGAGTGGTGACACTATCTTGAGAACCTTCATCAGTTAACCCCAATCCGCGACAGCCCATAACGATTAAATTTGCTTTGAGTTCATCGGCAACATCGCAAATAACAAAGGCAGGTTTACCTTTTTTTTCAAGAATTTCGGCTTCTATTCCCTGAGCAGAAAAGAAAGCTTGAGCATCTTTGAGTAATTGTTCAACTTTTTTCACTGATGTCATAGCATCATCGCTGAGTGATTCCTGGGCGGTAGCTTCTTCAACCACACTCAGCAAAATCAAGCTACTCTGGTACTTTTGCACGATTTCGGCAACTACCTCTGCTGCTTCCCTAGCTTCCCGACTTTGGTCTATTGGAAAAAGAACAGTTTTAAACATAGTTCACCTCTGACCCCGTAACTCTGTAAAATCTTGATAGTCCTACTTTCAAAACAATAACAAAAAGGTAATCGGGAGAGTTTAGCTATGTCCAAAAAAACTTTAGCAAATTTGTCTAAAAGTGAGTTACAAGGAAAACGCGCTTTGGTGCGAGTTGATTTCAACGTTCCTTTGGATGATGCGGGCAACATTACAGACGATACCCGCATCCGGGCTGCTCTACCCACAATTCAAGATTTGATTAGTAAAGAAGCCAAAGTGATTCTAGCCAGTCATTTTGGAAGGCCTAAAGGTGAAGTAAAGGATAAACTACGCTTAACCCCAGTTGCTAAACGTCTTTCTGAATTGTTGAGCAAAGAAGTTGTCAAGTGCGATGACTGTGTTGGTGATGAAGTCACAAGTAAAGTAGGAGGATTGCAAAATGGAGGCGTACTGTTATTAGAAAACGTCCGCTTCCATGGTGAAGAAGAGAAAAACGATCCCGAATTTGCCAAACAATTAGCATCAAACGCTGATTTGTATGTAAATGACGCTTTTGGTACCGCACACCGTGCCCACGCTTCTACCGAAGGCGTAACCCACTATCTCAGCCCTTCCATTGCTGGATATTTGATTGAGAAGGAATTACAGTACTTACAAAACGCGATCGAAAATCCCCAAAAGCCTTTAGCTGCAATTATTGGTGGTTCTAAGGTTTCTAGTAAAATCGGCGTAATTGAAACTTTACTCGATAAGTGCGACAAGCTATTCATCGGTGGTGGAATGATTTTCACATTCTACAAAGCCCAAGGTTTGAGTGTTGGTAAGTCTTTAGTAGAAGACGATCAGTTGGAATTAGCGAAAACTTTGATGGCTAAAGCCAAAGAGAAAAATAAAGAATTATTGTTACCTACTGATGTAGTTGTAGCAGATAACTTCGCTGCTGATGCTAATTCCCAAACCGTCAGCGTCGAAAACATCCCCGATGGTTGGATGGGCTTAGATATCGGGCCAGATTCCGTTAAAAAGTTCCAAGAAGCCCTTGCAGACTGTAAATCAGTCATTTGGAACGGCCCTATGGGCGTGTTTGAATTCGATAAATTCGCTGTAGGTACCGAAGCAATTGCTCATACTTTAGCTGACTTGAGCAAGAAAGGTGCTACTACCATCATCGGTGGTGGTGACTCCGTCGCAGCAGTAGAAAAAGTTGGTTTAGCCGATCAAATGAGCCATATTTCCACCGGAGGCGGTGCCAGCTTGGAATTACTTGAAGGTAAGACTTTACCCGGTATTGCAGCGTTGAATGATGCTTAATTAGTTAGTAGTTAGTAGTTAGTAGTTGGTTGTTTTTTAGTAATTAACAATTAACTCGTGAATACTCCCGGCTAACACCTTTTTACTTGTAGGGTGTGTGACACTTTCAAGGATTTTGTACATACAGCGTATTGCAAGTTAAGCGGAAGTACACCCCACCCGCCCCTCTCCGGGGCACCCTCCCCGACTGCGGAGAGCAGCGCGGTAAAGGGGGTCTCCCCCATGAGCGACTGCGGAGGAGGGTTAGGGAGGGGTTATATGTGTACCTGATATAGATGAAATGTGCTGTAAAAATCCTGCCTTGTGGTGTCACGCACCAACATGAAGTATTCTTATTGTTGTAAGATTAAATCGCTTTGATGATAAATATTTTTTATTATTCAAGCTAAAAAAATTATAAAAAATCATGCAACCTAAATGGTTAGAGTGGGCGCAGCAAATTCAAGCTATTGCTCAAAAAGGTTTGTATTATTCCAAAAATCCGTTTCAAATTGAAGACTATAAATCATTACGTAATATTGCTGCTGATATTATCTCTAATCATTCTCAACTCGAACAAAGGGAAATTTTAGATTTATTAGTCAAAGAAATTGGATATCCGACACCCAAAGTTGCTGTACGCGGTGCGGTGTTTCAAGATAATCAAATATTGTTGGTAAAAGAACGTTCCGATGGTTTCTATGCTCTACCTGGAGGATGGGCGGAAGTGGGTGAGACTCCTGGAGAAGTTGCTGTTAGAGAAATTTTTGAAGAATCGGGTTATCAAACGCGTCCGATCAAGTTATTAGCTGTTTACGATATTAACAAGCACGGATATCCACCCCATCCCCACGGGATCTATAAACTATTTTTTCAATGCGAAATTATTGGCGGTTCCCCAATGTCAAGTATTGAAACCGAAGAAGTAAGATTTTTTGCAGAAGATAATATTCCTCAATTGTCTCCGACACGGATAACACCAGCGCTAATTACCAGATTCTTTGAACATTATCGCGATCGAGATTTACCTACGGATTTTGATTAGAAATTAAAAATGCATCTAGATCCGCTACTGATTTTTCAGTAAAACCAGGCTTGTATTTCATCGCATTCCTCATATCATAAGCCCTGGAACTGTGCCAATCCATGCCGGATTTCCGACGATCGCTAGAGATACAAAATTGTTCTCATTTCTAGTACTCTATCTAACTATTATGCTTCAGTAAATTTACTTAACAAAAACCGGACATTTCTGATTTTAAAATTTTGAAATTACTCTCTTTTGATAGTTGATGATTTAAGTTATACAAATACAAATAGATGAATTTCAGTTCTTTTACTTATTAAATATAAAAGTCTTATCAAAAACTATTTAAATTTTATCTTTTTAAAGTTTTGGTTATTAAACATTAATTAAGTGCTTGCTCTGAAGAAATGTACTTCCCCTATGGTTAAGATTAGATTAAATACATTTTTTTGATATTTAGGAATAATTATTAATTCAAGTTATTTTCAAGTATTTTTATTTGAATAACGAAAAATTAATGTTT
>JBCBQE010000794.1:0-3532 GCA_039820385.1 Cyanobacteria bacterium J06635_10 | reverse complement strand
TGATTTTTTGACAGAAAATATAAGATATGAAGATTTGCTTGGGGATCCTCAAGAAATTACGGCACTGATCTGTAAAAATTTTTCTATAGATCCAAAGCTTGATGGGTTTAGAAACTATGAAAAATCTACTAAAGAGAAGACAAAAGATTCAAATTTCTATCGAGATTATTATTTAAAGGAGCGATGGAGAGAAAAACTCTCAAAATCTTCGATTTCCTTAATAAATGAGCGTCTGGATGAAGAACTTATGCATGTCTTCAGGTATGAGAAGCTATCTCAGTAATTTACTTTAAATCTGTATTTTGAGAGTTGACTAAAGTGTTTATATGTACTTCAAGTCTAAGCTATTCTCTCGATAGGTTTTAAGGATAGTGTCAGCCGCACGATGTCAACAGCAAAGTAAGTGAAGTGTCTGATGAGTGAAAAATCCGTCAAAAAGCCGATTTTCATTGTAGGCATGCCTCGATCTGGCACCACATTAATGAGTGCGATACTATCTGCTCATCCTAGGATAGCTATCTCACCAGAGAGTCACTTTCTGAGATATTGGATTAAACGCTATTCTAATAAGGACTTCAGCGATCCTGAAAATTTCGATGGTTTTTGGAGAAAGTTTATCAAAAATGAGAGATTTGCCCATTTTGGAGTGACCCCAGAAGCGGTTAAGGCCCACCTCAAGACTCAGAGCGATCTTAATTTGATGACAATCTTTGATAGCTTTTTGGCGGAATACTCAAGGGTGATGGAGAAGCCCAGGTGGGGAGAAAAGACGCCTGATCACTACCAATATATAGAAACTCTTTTTGAGTGGTACCCCAACGCACAAGTTATCTGGATGCTTAGAGATCCGAGGGCAGTGGTTTCTTCTCTAGCGGCAGTGCCTTGGGCAAAATCTTGCACAGATTTGCATACCCGTGTGTGGGTCAGGAGTCTTAGCCCGATGGAAGATTGGGCTAAAGATAGCCGTGTGAAGGTTGTTCAATATGAAAAGCTTGTGACTGAGACTGAGAGGATGCTATGCGAAATCTGCGATTTCTTATCAGAGACTTATACGCCTGAGATGATTAATCGTTCGCAAAATAGCCAGCCTATCCTCAACCATGATCAATGGGAACGAACCCATCTGCAGAAAACTTTGCAACCTATTGACTCAAGCAGTCTTGATAAGTGGAAGTCAAAATTGTCTATCCAGGAGATTTCAATCATTGAACATCTTGCCCGCTCGGCTATGCTTGACTATGGATACCAACCACACACTCAAGTGCTTAATCGCTGGCGTCTTCTTCGTTTTAATGTAATGAAGGCTAGGCGTAAATTTAATAGATACATGGCAGATAAATTGCAGCCATCTCCAGTTGATCCTCTTACATCTTATTCAGACATCTAAAATGAGAACCTATGAAAGTAGTTTTCCTCTCTCGATGGTTAGGTAACCCTTACAAAAGAATACTGGCTAAGCATCTCGCAGATAGGGATGCCACGGTGACTGAACATCGCTGGAGTGTTTTCTTCTTACCTAAAGTTTTCTCAAATGGGATTCCAGATATCCTTCACCTTCATACGCTACATCCATTTTTAATACCTAATAGGAAAATATTGCGTCCCTTAAAGGTTTTATTGTTTGTCAGTCAGATTCTTTTTCTAAGAGTCTTGAGTGTCAAAACAGTTTGGACGGTTCACGAGTGGAATGACAAAATTAAGAATGGCGAAGATGAAGTTTCAGGGTTTGAGGCAAAGACCCTTGGCAAAATTTTTCACTCTATAATTGTCCATTGTGATTCTACAAAAAAGGAAATTTGCAGGTCCTTTTGCCTTGAAGGCAACAGTAAGATCCTTGTGATTCCCCATGGAAACTATATAGAGCATTATCAAAATAAGCTAACTCAAAAACAAGCACGAGAAGCTCTTCAGATTTCTAATGAAAATATCGTTTTTCTGATATTTGGCAGCATTTATCCCTATAAAGGTATCTTAGAGGCTATCTATGCCTTTAAGCAATTAGATTCTAAAAGCAGCTCTTTAGTGATTGCGGGCAAGTTTGATCTGAGTACGCCGATACAGCGTGACCTAGAGGAAGCGATTAAAGCTCAAACCAGTGATGCTACAAATATTAAATTTATACCTACTAAGATTCCGGATGATGATGTTCAAATTTATATGAATGCGTGTGATTGTGTTTTAACACCTTATCGAGTTTTCACGACTTCAGGGGTAACCCTCTTGGGAATGTCTTTTGGCAAAGCGTGTATTGCCCCTAAGATAGGGTTTTTTAACGATATCTTAGATAATTGCGGCGCTATTCTGTATCAATTTGATGACGAGAGCGGATTGTTTGAGGCTATGGATAATGCAATTAGCAGACGCCAATTTCTGGATAAAATGGGGGCACATAATTTTGAGTTAGCTAAACAGTGTAGTTGGGAGTATGTGGCAGAAAGAACATTGTTAGCCTATGCTGAAACTCACTTTGATGAGCCATTAAACCTTGTGTCTAAGAGTTAACGGCTAGGGGTCTATAAAAATATCTGAAAAACGTATAGGCAGCTAGTAAGAATCTATTTTCTTATAAATTTAATTAGCGATTTATAGCGTAATTTATAGTCAAAGTAAAGCAATAAGCTTACCTGTTCATGACGTGGTAATTAATGATGGAAACTCCTGTAGTATTTTTGATATTCAAGCGTCCAGATACAACACAGAAGGCCTTTAATATTATTCGACAAGCTAAACCTTCCAAGCTGTTAGTCGTGGCAGATGGGCCCCGTAAAAATCGAATAGGCGAGGCTGAAAAATGTGACGCTGCTCGAAAAATAATTGATCAAGTAGATTGGGATTGCGAGGTTCTAAAAAACTATTCTGACATTAACCTTGGTTGTGCTAAACGTGTCGCCAGTGGCTTAGATTGGGTATTTGATAATGTCGAAGATGCCATCATTATAGAAGATGATTGTATTCTAAATCTTACTTTTTTCCGGTTTGCCGAAGAGTTGCTGGAACGATATAGAAACGATTCGCGAATTTTTTCAATTTCTGCTCAAAATGTCCAGCCAATAAACAATTTTACTGACTATAGTTACTATTTCTCAAGATATAACCATTGCTGGGGTTGGGCAACCTGGAAGCGGGCCTGGCAATACTTTGATTTTGAGATGAAGAGTTGGCCAGAAGCTAAGTCAAAAAATCTTCTCTATGATGTACTTCAAAGTCAGAAAGCGGCTAATTACTGGGCTGAGCGTTTTCAACTGGCTTACGATGAAAAGGTTGATAGTTGGGCATATCGCTGGACTTTAACCTGCTGGCTTCAGAATGCGTTAAGCATTATTCCAAACACGAACTTAGTTTCTAATATTGGTTTCGGAACTGAATCAACTCACCTTTATGACACTAAAAGTAAATTCAATAGTGCCTCTACGTTTGAGATGACCTTTCCACTAAAGCATATGCCATATATGTTGCGCAATAATCATGCAGATAATTTCACTCAAACAAAAATTTTTACAAAGAAATGGAAAACACAAATAAAGTCGGCAAT
>JBCBQE010000793.1:0-3544 GCA_039820385.1 Cyanobacteria bacterium J06635_10 | reverse complement strand
GTATCTTTACCTGTAAAGCTAGTAACAAATTCAATTTCTGTTCTTGCACCCAATGTAGTATTGTCGTCGTTAGTATCTCCTTCAAATACATCTGTAATACCAAGAACTACTTCACCTTCGAGTTTGGTAGTTGTAGAAAATTGATTTGCTTCTAATTCAGGAGTACGTGCTTCTACAGCGTCTACTCTTCCTCTAAGGGTTGCTAATTCTGCGGAAAATTCTGATTGCAGTCTTGGCGTTGCTGCAATTTTACTATGAATTGCATTTATATACATTTTGTCAAAAACATGAAACCTGTGTAGAGAGGTAACAATGTTACGTCTCCTGCAATGTGAAATCATAATTTCATATTACGATTGTGCAACGCCGCAGTCTTTGTAAAGTTGCTAAATCTTCTTTACTAACTAGATCTGCGGTTGCGGTTGCAATCAATTCATTTACTCTATCTAAACAAGCATTTAAACCTGCTGCAAACTCATATCTAGTTAAAGCTCGGTTTCCTCTATAGGTGCTATTTGGATATCCTGCAATACAGCCGTAGCGTTCTACTAAAGACTGTAATGCCTGAAATGCCCAATCTGTAGGTTGTACGTCAGAAAATTGCGAAACAGAAGTAACTTGTCCTAAGGTTTCTTCTTGAGTTTGAGTTTGTGCAACAGCACTGTCATTAATTAATAATGATGTTGCAAACACAACGGGACTAACTAGTAGAAACTTCCACAAGCTTTTCTTCACGATCATCTTCTCCTCACACTTAAACTTAGCTAAAACTGTAAGTTATTAGAAGTAGATGGTGCAACAGATGCTTACACCACCTATTTTTGAAATTGATTAACTATTGAGACCATTAAGTATCAATTATTATTTTTGGAAAGCTGTATATTTACCTCCCAAACCATCCACAATGGCTTTAGTATTAGCAATCAACATTTTCTGATAAGTATCACCATTACTACCTTGTTCACCCAAACCATCAGCATATAGTTTTTCCTCAGAAACTTTTACGTTTGCTTCAGTAGCAATTCTTTCAAGTAGTTTAGGACTATGGGTAGTTTCAGCAAAAATTGTGGGTATCTTCTCTTGCTTAATTTCTTTGGATAATTCAGCGATTCTTGCTGCTGTCGGTTCTGCTTCAGTACTCAAACCTTCTATAGCACCTTCGTAGTTAATATTATATGCCTGAGTATAGTAGCTTAAAGCGTCGTGAGTAGTAACTAATTTCCGTTGATTTGCAGGAATCGTAGCTACGTTTTGTTTAATCCAGCTATCTATTTGCTTAATTTCTCCGGTCACTTTTTGAGCATTAGTTGCATACAATTGAGCGTTATCTGGAGCAACTTTCTCTAAATTACTACGAATAGCTTCCACCATTTGTACGCCATTTTCAGCATCATGCCATACATGGGGATCTGGTGCTTTTTCCTCTGAGTGTTTCTCTTCTTTCTTATGATCGTGATCGTGATCGTGATCGTCGTGCTTTTCTTCTTTATGTCCGGAATGACCGTGATCGTGTTCTTCCCCCATAATTGGCTTAGGGACAGCAACTTCATGAATCGCTACTTTCGGAGCCTGATTGCTGCTTGCTTTAACTATTTTGATAATACCAGGTTCAAAATCATAACCACCGTACAAAACTAGACTAGCCTGCTCGACTGCTTTGCGATCGTCCGGTTTCGGCTGGTATGTATGGGGATCTTGACCTGCATCTACTAAACATTTTAAATCAACAGTTTGAGCCGCTACTTGTTTTGTGAGGTCACATATAACGCTAGTAGTAGCAACAACCAAAGGACGCTCACCCGTTACAGTATTGCTTGTATTTACGGCAGAATTTTCTTCTGTACCAGAATTAGAATTAACTTGCTCGTTACCACCACAGCCAATTAAACCAAGAGCTAGAGTTAATGCCGTAATCGCGCTTAGAGGTAATTTTCTAAACATCACTTATTAAGAATAGTGCAGTAGAATGATAATCGTTATCATACAGTAGCTACTGCGGTAAGGAAAGTAGATTTTTGACATAAATAATTATCATTATCATACAGGAGAAATCAGTGCTAGAAGTAGAGCATTTGGATGTAGATTACCGGGGTGTAGTGGCTGTTGAGGATGTTAGTTTTCGCGTTTCCTCCGGACAGATGGTTGGTGTAATCGGTCCAAATGGCGCAGGTAAAAGCACTTTGGTCAAAGCGATACTCGGTTTAATTCCGGTTTCAGGCGGCACTATTAAATTTTGTAACTATCCCATCAAAAAGAAATTACGTTCTATTGCTTACGTACCTCAAACAACCCAAGTAGATTGGGATTATCCGATTACGGTACAGAATGTGGTAATGATGGCTCGTACTGTAAGTACAGGTTGGTTTCGCAAACCAAGTCGTAAGTCTGAAGAAATAGTTAAATCTGCATTGCATAGAGTAGGGATGTGGGAATTTCGTTCCCGTCAGATTGGTGAGTTATCTGGGGGACAGCAGCAGCGAGTATTTTTAGCTAGAGCGCTAGCACAGCAAGCTGATTTATTTTTTTTTGACGAGCCATTTGTCGGGATTGATAAAACTACTGAAGATATAATGTTTGATGTTTTTCATGAATTAAGAAGGGATGGGAAGATATTAATTTTAATTACCCATGATTTGGGTGAAACTTTAGCTCAATGTGACTCTTTATTATTGCTAAACAAGCATATTATTGCTGATGGTTCTATGAAAGAAGTTGTTACAAATGAAAATTTACAGCGTGCTTATGGTAATAATATTTTATTCTTAAATCGGCAAGAAAAATCGGCTTAATCAGTTATCAGTGAGCAGTACCATGACAGTTAGCAGTTATCAATTACCAATTATCAATTACCAATAATGTTGAATTTGCTTTTGGAACCGCTTAGTTTTGGATTCATGCGAGATGCGCTAGTTATTGCTGCTAGTTTAGGTATTCTTTGCTCTGTTGTTGGTTCTTATCTTATAGTACAGCGTCAGGGTATACTCGGAGATGTCATTGCTCATGCTGTTTTACCAGGAATTGCGATCGCAATCTTTTTAGGAGTAGATATTTTCTTGGGTGCTTTTGTTTGCGGGACTTTTAGCACTTTTGTAATTAATTGGATAGAATCGCAATCTCGGGTCAAAATTGATGCTGCAATGGCTTTGGTGTTTTCGGGTTTTTTAGCGTTGGGTATCATGCTAATTAGCGTGCTGGAAAGTAAAGTCGATTTGCATCACTTTTTATTTGGCAATATTTTAGGGGTTACAAGAGAAGATGTTTTTAGGACTTTAATAATTACAGTTGTTACCTTATTATTGGTTAATTTTTGTTATAAAGAATTGCTATTTTTCACATTTGATCCATCAGGCGCACAAGCAAGCGGATTACCAGTAAATATTATTAAGTTTGGATTGACGGCAGCAATTACGTTAACAATTATTGCTAGTATGCAAGCTGTGGGAGTAGTATTGGTAATCTCTTTATTAATAGGTCCTGGAGTTACGGCTTATTTATTAGTAAAATAGCTTCATCAAATGATGCTTTTGGGTTATGTAATCGGTAT
>JBCBQE010000792.1:0-3551 GCA_039820385.1 Cyanobacteria bacterium J06635_10 | reverse complement strand
CTGCAAATAGCAGGCTTTTAGATAAATTCAGCCTCGATAAAAAGCTGCTTGTCGAGGAACTACTTTAACAAGAGTTTTAAGCTGATATGAGTTGCTTTACATCCAATTAGAATCTGTATAATTCCTGCAAAATTATAAATATCAAACCTGAGTTAAAATCACAGATTCACACTGAGGTTGTTGGTAATTATAGCAACATATAAATCTTTTTATCGCTTGAAAATTAAAGCCATTTATGAAGTCTTAAATAATACAATTATTCGCGCTTTTAGTAAATAAATTGATACGCTATACTAAGGTGAAACAAGCATAATTTTGCGCTTAAAGAATTATTTCCTCAACCGCAATTTCTGTAAATTAATGACTAACTTATGGACTTCTGCCGAACATGTCTTGGCCTATCTTGCACGAGCAGATAAAATTCCCCATCGCACTGAAGGCGAAGCAGTGCTTTTGGAGGAGGTTCCCAAAACAGTAAAGCGCATTCTCGATTTGGGGACTGGAGATGGACGTTTGCTAGCATTACTAAAAATAGAACGCCCTGGGGTAGAATGTGTTGCCGTAGACTTTTCACCTACTATGTTAGAAGCAGTAAAAACTCGCTTTCAAGATGATTCTACGGTAGAAGTTATTACTCACAATTTAGATGAAAACTTACCAAATTTAGGAACTTTTGATGCAGTTGTTTCCAGTTTTGCAATTCATCACCTCAGTCACGATCGCAAAAGATCGCTTTACGTAGAAATATTTAATATGTTGCAGCCCGGGGGTATTTTCTGCAACTTAGAACATGTCGCTTCACCAACACCTGGTTTACATGAAAAATTTTTAAAAGCGATAGGTATGACACGTCTTGAAGACGATGTATCTAACAAACTTTTAGATGTGGAGACTCAATTAAAATGGTTGCGAAATATTGGCTTTTATGATGTTGACTGTTATTGGAAATGGCTAGAATTAGCCCTACTAATTGGATTAAAACCAAACTAAAACAAAAATTATAAATAACCAACTACGGTATAGTTAATGAATTTAATCTGGCTTTTATTAAAGGCTTCTTGGTTGCAAGTAGCGATCGCCGTTTTAACGGGTTTGGTGAGTGGTGGAGTTACAGCGCGATTGATTGCGTTGATAAATAGGGCGATTGAGGATGGTTTTCAATCATCCGACACTTTCGGTAACTTGATTTGGCAGTTTCCGACTTTGGCATTAATAGTAGTTGTCAACAGCATTATTTCCCAAGTTTTACTGATAAATCTTTCCCAAGAAGCCGTATATCAATTGCGGTTGCGTTTGAGTAGAGGAATCTTATCTTCTCAACTGCGACATCTAGAAAAATTAGGTACGCCGCGTCTGCTAGCAACCCTGACAGAAGATGTGGCAACATTAACCGCCACAGTCTACGCAATTCCTTTTATCTGTGTTGACATTGCTATAATTGCCGGATGTTTGCTTTATTTATCTTCGATCTCAGGGACTGTATTTACTTTTACAATCGGCTTCGTGATGATAGCTGTCGGTAGCATTCAAATCTTGATAAATAGGGCGCAAGGTTTCTTGATGTCAGCGCGAGATGAACAAGACAAATTACTTAAACATTTTCGCGCCATTACCGAAGGTATAAAAGAACTTAAACTTCATAGTGCCCGCCGTCAAGAGTTTTTTGAAGAAGAATTGCAGCATAGTGCAGCCATATCCCGCGATCGAAATTCCTCCGCATTGTTAACCTTTTCGATTTCTACGGGATGGGGAAATCTATTATTTTTCATCCTTGTAGGTTTACTGTTATTTGTAGTACCGCGAATAGCAGCAGTTTCCCCTGCTGTATTATCGGCATATATATTGACTGTTACTTATTTAATGTTACCAATGCAGAGCATATTAGATAAATTACAAGACTTATCTAAAGCCAGCGTAGCATTACAGAAAATCGAAAGAATGGGTTTGGTATTAGCTGGTAATAAAGAAAACTATGTAGAAGGAAAAAATATTGATATAAAAACATTTTCAAAATTGGAATTAAAGCAAGTTGTTCATGCTTATCCAGGAGAAGACAAAGAAAACCGTTTTAGTTTAGGTCCCGTCGATTTAAACTTTAAGCCGGGAGAAGTCGTGTTTATCGTTGGCGGTAACGGTAGCGGAAAATCGACTTTAGCTAAACTAATTACGGGGTTATATATTCCCGAAGCTGGAGAAATTACATTAGACGATCAAGTAATTACCGACGAGAATCGAGAATGGTATCGTCAACATTTTTCAGTTATTTTCTCTGATTTTTACTTATTTGAAAAACTTTTAGGAATTGGGAAGCCAAGTTTAGATGAGCAAGCACAGGAATATTTAAGACAGCTAAAATTAAATCATAAAGTGACAATAGAAAATGGCAAATTATCAACTATTGAACTTTCCCAAGGGCAGCGCAAACGTCTTGCATTATTAACAGCTTATTTAGAAAATCGTCAGATTTACCTATTTGATGAATGGGCATCAGACCAAGATCCAATGTTTAGAGATATTTTTTATAAAGAGATATTACTAAACTTGAAAAAACGCAATAAAACAGTATTAGTTATTAGTCATGACGACCATTATTTCCACCTTGCAGATAGGATAATAAAATTAGATTACGGTAAAGTAGAGTATGACCGGATTAATTCTCAATTAGATGCAGTGAATGGATCCGAAAGACCATTGGGCATTAATTGAAGTTGTAGGGTGCGTCAAGGGTTCCCATAAGAATTTTTTGATTCTAAAAAAATTCTTATGGGTGCCCGTCACGGCACAAATATATTATGAATTAAGGTTACAAATTGAAAAAGCCGTAACGCACCACAATATTTAACTGAATTATTAAACTTCTTTATAGATTAAAAATCATCTAAACATACTAATATAAAATATCAGTAAATTAATCATTCATTGATAACTGTTGACTGTTGACTGTTGACTGTTGACTGTTGACTGTTGACTGTTGACTGTTGACTGTTGACTGTTGACTGTTGACTGTTGAGTGCAACGACGACAACTCGGAATCCAATACTAAGATCTCTTTTACCGCGTTCGTACATGAAGCGAGACGCACAGCGGCAAACCCTTGGATGGCTAACCCATGAGCCGCCACGTAGAATGCGGCGATTATTATTATCATTCTCATTACTTATCCAAACACTACCGTCCCTTGGTGCTTGTTTGTAATTTTTCTGCCAACTATCTTGACACCACTCCCACACATTTCCATGCATATCATACAATCCAAAGACATTCGCAGGGAAGATACCTACATCTGTGGTTTGTTGTCGATATTGACCCTTGGGTGCAAAATTATAGGTGTAATTCCCGTTATAGTTTCCAAGGTCGGTGGTGATAGTTTCGCCAAAGTAGAATGGAGTATTGGTTAGACCACGACAAGCATATTCCCATTGAGCTTCACTAGGCAAGCAATAGGTTTTTCCACTGTTCTGAGATATTCTACTACAAAACTCTACTGCATTATCCCTCTTACTTCAAAGGTTCAAAAAAACCTGTTGAATCTGTAACTTGGGATAATGCAG
>JBCBQE010000791.1:0-3555 GCA_039820385.1 Cyanobacteria bacterium J06635_10 | reverse complement strand
GTTGCTCTGCCAACTCGGAAAGTGTTAGATTTTCCGATTACTGCTTTGCGTTTGAATGAGCAGATAAAAACTATTCTTGAATGGGCAAGCGAACATAAAAGTAAAACAGTATGTGTCGCTAATGTACATATGTTGATGGAAGCTCACTGGAATGCGGACTTCGCGAGTGTATTAAAAAATGCTGATATGGTAACTCCAGATGGCATGCCCTTAGTTTGGATGATGAAAAAGTTAGGAGCGACTTCTCAAGATCGAGTTGCAGGGCTTGATATTCTAGCTTCCGTATGTGAGTTAGCACAACAACAAGATGTCAGTCTTTTTTTTGTAGGTTCTCAGACAGAAATTCTTTCCGGAATGAGAAGCAAATTAGAGAAAGAATATCCTGATTTGAAAATTGCTGCGATGGAACCGTTACCATTTCGTCCACTTACAGAAAGTGAAGACGAAGAATTGATCGGCAAGATTAATGAAAGTGGTGCAGGTGTGGTGTTTGTATCTTTAGGCTGTCCAAAACAGGAAAAGTGGATGGCGGAACATAAAGATAAAATTCACGCCGTAATGATTGGTTTAGGTGGAGCTTTTCCGGTTTATGCAGGACTTCATAAAAGGGCACCTCGTATAGTCAGAGAGTCTGGGTTTGAATGGCTGTATCGATGGTTGCAAGAACCGCGCAGACTTTGGGGTAGATATACAAAGACAATTCCACCATTTATGTGGTTGGCAATGAAGCAGTTGATAAGTACTAATTATTCAGTATCAAATTCTGCAAGTAATTTGAAATAAAGTATTCTTAATTGTATTGTCAAGTACTTGTTTTTTTTTGCTTAAGTAAGTTGAATAACAGCGGAGGTGATGATCCTTCAATGGCAGGTGTTCAAGCATCACCTCTAAAACAGTAAATTTATTTTTTTCAAGTGGTGCATTAAGCTTAAATTTAGTTAATTTGACTGCTAAGTAGTAGCTAATAGTGATTACATTTTCTTTCATATTAATATGAAAATTGAAATACAAGGAGATGATTTTTTCTAATTTTTTGATTATTGTGACACATTTTAGATAGATTACTACAGGCTGATTTTATTGAGAAAATATGTCAGAGAATTAGTTATATTTTTATGTATAAACGCCCCTCGAATTATGAACAAAATAAAATAGCGCGTTCCTTTCCCAGAGTAGTATATGGACCTGAAAGTCGAATGCGAAATCCCCTGCAATTATTTAAAGATATGTGGGGAGACTTACTGGCATCGCGGGAACTAGCTTGGCGACTAATGGTTCGTGACATCAGCGCTAAATACCGTCAGTCATTTCTGGGAATATTCTGGGCTTTTATACCTCCGATAATTATGGCAGCAGGTTTTACACTTGCTAAAAGCGGTGGGGTGGTAAATGTTGGTAATACAGATATTCCCTATCCAGCCTATGTGATGTTTAGCATGACGCTGTGGCAAACTTTTGTAGAAGCATTACAAGGGCCAATTCAAGCTGTAGGAAATGCAAAAGGAATGTTGTCAAAGATTAACTTTCCTCGTGAAGCTTTAATTCTTGCCAAACTGGGTGAAGTATTTTTTAACTTTGGCATCAAGCTGATTCTGATTTTAGGTTTATTCATCTGGTTTCAAATACCAGTAACTTGGAGCGTTATTTTAGCGCCAGTAGCCTTAATTCATCTAGTAACACTTGGAACCTTTATCGGTTTACTATTAGCTCCAATGAGTGCGCTTTATCGAGATTTTTCAATGGGTATTACCTTAGCAACTAGCTTTTGGCTGTTTTTGACACCAGTTGTGTACCCAGTTCCCAGTGACGGAATATTTGGCAGCATCGTTAAACTTAATCCTGTTACGCCTTTGCTAGTAACAACGCGGGAATTAGCAACAACAGGTATAATTTCTAATCCTCAAGGATTCTGGGTGGCAAGTTTAATTGCAATTATCGGATTACTACTTGCTTGGATTATCTACCGTTTAGCAATGCCCTATGTAGTTGAGAGGATGAGTTCATAATTATGGTAAGCATCAATAAAGAAGAAATTTCAGCAAAGCCACAGTATAACGATAGTGAAATTGTTCTCTCAGTTAGTGGGGTTTCTAAAAAGTTTTGTCGAGATTTAAAACGTTCTTTGATCTATGGCGTTCAAGATATCGCTTCTGAGATATCAGGGCTACGAAAGAAAAGTGATAATCTGCGTTCCAAAGAGTTTTGGGCACTTCAAGATGTCAATTTTCAATTACGGCGAGGAGAATCTATCGGTTTAGTAGGAAAAAATGGTAGTGGCAAATCTACTCTACTAAGAATTATAGCAGGTTTAATTAAACCAGATACTGGTTCTATTGAAATTAATGGTAGAGTGGCACCATTAATTGCATTAGGTGCTGGATTTAATCCAATTTTGACTGGGAGAGAGAATATCTATGCCAATATGTCAATTTTGGGTTTATCAAAAAAAGAAATTGATGAGAGATTTGATGCTGTTGTAGATTTTGCTGAAATTGGAGATGCAATTGATTCACCCGTTCAAACCTATAGCTCCGGAATGGCTGCAAGGTTAGGGTTTGCAAGTGCAATTCATACTGAGCCAGATATTCTTCTCATTGATGAGGTGCTTGCTGTTGGGGATATTCTGTTTAGACTCAAGTGCTATAGAAAGCTATCCGAATTACTTGAGAAAGGAACAACTTTTGTTCTCGTAGCCCATAATCCTAATTCTATTTTATCAATTTGCCAATCAGCGATTTATCTAAAAAAAGGTAAATTAATCGCAGAAGGGGATGCAGCTTCTGTAATGCGTAAATATGATGAAGATTTATTTCTAACTGCAAGTCATAAATCTTTTGGAACTACTTACTTTGAAGAAAAATCGGAAGAAAAAAGTACTGGCTTGGATATTATTGCACTTTACTTTCGGGATGAGGAGGGTAATATAATCGATACTCCGTTGAGTGGAAAACCAGTTTTTTTATGTGTCAAGTGTAAATCTCGTATTACAGTTCCGAATGCAATAGCTAATATTCTTATTAAAGATCGTTCTCGTGAAGCCGAAAACATTCTAAATCTTGACAGCAATTTTGACGAGGTTAATTTAGAATTTCTTCCTGGAACAGTAGAAATGCAACTTCAAATGCCTTACTGTGGTATTAAGCCTGGTACTTATGGTTGTAGAGTTTGGATCAAAAGAAAACCAAACTATATATACGATCATGCTAGCTTTGATTTCCAGATTAAAAGTAACGAAATAATGACTCAATGTGAATTTTATCAACCTAGAAGATGGAAGATTTTAGATGATGTTAAATAAACATTAATATATCTAAGCTAAAAAAATCTTGAATTTATTGATCAACTAATATGATTTACAAATTATTATGGAAAATTAAAGGTAAATTTAATTTCTATTATCACAAATACGAGCAATCATATAAACAAGATATATTTCGCCAAGAAATGGGTTTTTTTGGAGAAGATTGTGATATTGGCAACAAAGCTTTTATAAGAAGTCCATTAAATAAACTTTTCTTGGGAAAAAGAGTTTTTGTAGAAGATTATTCTACCCTT
>JBCBQE010000790.1:0-3569 GCA_039820385.1 Cyanobacteria bacterium J06635_10 | reverse complement strand
ATTCTCGTTCTCATACTTATTAATCTTTGTTAACAGATATCTCAAAACAAAGTATACAGTCAAATATGATTGTAATAAGGTAAAATGATCGCAAACTTTTTTTTTAGAATATGTTTTAAAAGTTGTTGATAATGCAATACCTCTGATTCCAATTAAACTCATTAATAAATAGTTAAAGAAGATATTCAGAAGTAAGCTAAATGCAGAAGCCCATAATAAAACATTATTTCTTTGTATAGAACTAAGAATCCGAATCAATAAAAGATTGCCGATATAAAAAGGTATCTGTAAAGAATATAAAGATTGTATTTGTGCGACCAAATATGTGTCTTTACTTGTAAAAGAACCTCTTTGAAAAGCCAATTCAATTATCGGTTGAGAAAATAGGAACAAAATCAAAGCTAAGGGAACAGTGCCAATTACAATTAACTGTAAGTAGCGTCTAATTGTATTTCTAAGACCTATCCAATCTCCTGTAGCGAACATTCTAGAGCAGTATGGCATGATTGCTGCCGTTAATGCAGTGGTGATTAAACTCATTGGAGCTGCAATGACTCTGTTTCCGTAGTTCAATGATGCTACACTTCCAGGAGAAAGCATAGCAGCCATTGCCTGATCTACGGGAATTGCACTACATAGTAAAAAAGCACCAGCAACCATCGGTAGGTATTGACGATTTACCTGACGTAATTCTTTGCTAAACCCGTACCATTTAGGTAATAGTAAAACACCTTGTTTGCTCAGATATTTACCAAATACGATTATCTGTATAAACGTGCCGACAAATAAAACTAAGGGTAGTATATATATTCCCCATGAGTTAGTTGACAACAATAAGATAATAGTTATTACCGGTATAGATATCGGAATCAAAGCTGCGATCGCAAACTTTTCGTAGGAATTTAGTACAGCTTCCCAAACGTATACTATCCCCGAAAGCAAAACAAAAGGCGATATACAGCAGAGCAGCTTAAAAGTTAAATCCAGTTTTTCTCGACTAAATCCCGAACCAATCAAGGATAGGTAAATGGGTGCAATTACAACCATTAAAATAGTTGTAATTCCGATTATGAAAAGACTGTAAGTCATAAAGCCAGAAAACAATTTCTGAGAAGCTTTCTGCCCCTGTTTCTCCTTAACGCTAATATAGGTGGGAATGAAAGCAGATGCTAAAGAACTCCCAATTACGTTCATCAACAAATTGGGAACAACTAAAGCAATCAAGAAAGCATCAAGATCGTCACTTGTTCCAAATTTCCAAGCAATAAACAATTCCTTAATAAAAGAAACTGCTTTCACTACAGTTGTAAATACAGCCACAGTGAATGCTGCACCAAAAATTTTCCGATTGACTGAACCAGTAGTCAATCTTTTCCAGAAACCTAATAAATTTCTGTAAGATATGCTTCTATTAGATTTACTTTGGTTCTTATCCTCCATCTACTTTCCTCTATAAAAAACGTCAGATTCACTTACTATTTTATTTCTAAAAAGCTAAGAATACTTTTAGTGAGTGCTACTTGAATAAGATTTTCTCAGCTTTTTAGACTCTAAATTTGGTAAATCTTTTTCATTGAATTTGGAAGAATGATTTACTTTACACTCTTTACTATCTAAATATTTCGGCTTATATCCCGGCACTAATTGCTCTAACAAAAACACGATCGCATTCCGATCGTTTTTCTCGGCAGCTTTACAAAGTGCATCCACTGAAATCTTCAAATGTGTCGGTATAATTCTACTCGAATTCTTCACCATAAATAGCTTTTCATGTTCTGTAGGATCGTATTCTTCTCCTTCTATAAACAACTCTTCAAACAATTTCTCGCCCGGCCGTAAACCTGTAAAAACAATATCTATGTCTTGATTTACTCTGTAACCGGAAAGTCTAATTAACTCTGAGGCTAGATCGACAATTTTTACAGGTTCACCCATGTTGAGCATCAGTACTTCACCACCTCTACCCAATACAGCCCCTTGTAAAACTAGCTGTACGGCTTCAGGAATAGTCATAAAGTAACGACAAATATCTGGATGAGTCACCGTAACTGGGCCACCTGCAGCAATCTGCTTTTTAAAGGTAGGAACCACACTGCCGCGACTACCTAAAACATTACCAAAGCGCACTGCTAAATAACATTTACCGCTTTCTTTCGCCGCTTGCAATACCAACATTTCTGCGACTCTCTTACTGGCACCCATGATGTTGGTAGGATTAACCGCCTTATCGGTGGAAATCATCACGAAATGTTTGACGTTGCACCGCAATGCTTCATCCACTAAGTTTTTAGTCCCAATGACGTTGTTGGTGATTGCTTCTGGCGAATTCAGTTCCATTAAGGGGACGTGTTTGTGTGCTGCAGCATGGAAAATCACGTCTGGTTGGAATTTATCGAAAGCGTGTTTCAGTCTATCCTTAAAGCGGATATCGGCTATAAATCCTAAAATTTTTGGTTTATATCCGCCATCGTTTTTTAATACCGAGACGAATTGATTCAACTCTTGCTGAATATTGAAAACAGAATTTTCTCCGTGCCCTAGCAACATTATTTCTTTTGGGCGATAGGAGCAAATTTGACGGCAAAGCTCGCTACCAATGGAACCACCTGCACCCGTAATCAATACTCTTTTACTGTTGATAAATTGAGCAACTTTTTCAATCTCTGTTTGTACGGGCTCCCGTCGGAGTAAATCCTCAATTCTGACATCTCTAATGCTATTCAAGCGGACTTTACCATTGAGAATCTCATGTATTCCCGGTAAAGTACAGGCTTGTATTCCTGTAGATTTACAAATATCGACGATTTCTCGAATCACTTCCCCCGCCACCGAAGGCATGGCAATTATTACCTTATCCACCCTCAATGGTTCCATCACTCCAGGAATAGAATGGCGATCGCCAACCACAGGAATTCCCCGAATCCGTTGGTTTAACTTTCTTGCGTCGTCGTCAATAAAGGCTATGGGACGAAAACCCAAATGATAATTCCTTTGCATTTCCTGCACGAGGCTCACCCCCGCACTTCCCGCACCAACTATAATTACTCGTTCTCCTTGATGGTGAAATTCAGGACTAAATCCTATACGCGAGTGTCTGGCTCTCTCAACAACTCGGACACTAAAACGCAATGTACCAATAAAAATACATGAAATCAATCCATCGAGAAATGGTATGGATTGAGGCAGTGTGTCTGTAGCCCAGGGTAGAGTAAAATTCACAATGTCAAATAACAGAGTTTCGATTACCACTGCAGCTACTATCAACATAGCCACATATGTCAATTCATCTACACTGGCATAACGCCAGTAGCGACGATAAAAACCGAAACTATAAAATATACCGATCTTAACTACTAAAAAAAGTAATGTTGTCGTTAATAAATCGGATATATATGGCTGAAGAGCTAAATTGCCATCCAAACGCACTATCAGCGCTAAAAGTGGCGTAATCGCGAAAACAACAATATCAAAAATCAGTAAGTGACGGTTTCTCAGCTTCAATAAATTCCGCAATAAAATTTTTGTTGATTTATCAAGTAGCCAATGAGAAAACATGAATAAAGCATTCA
>JBCBQE010000789.1:0-3574 GCA_039820385.1 Cyanobacteria bacterium J06635_10 | reverse complement strand
CATTACTGGACGCGGACCAGTAAAATTAGCTAGACTACAACAATTACTTGTTACTCAGTATCAAGCTAATTTTACTGGTCCGCGTCCAGTAATGTGAAATTTTTTGTAAATATCACTCAAACGCTTACGTACCAACACTTCAGTGATATTTAATTCTTGCGCGATCGCTTTGATTGATTTTCCTTCCATTGATGGAAATAAAACGTCCCATTCCAGTTCCGAAATACTGTGAGAGATTGCTATATCTTTGAGAAAATCTTTAGGAATCACGCTGGTTGTTTTAAGTATATTGGCAATTCCTAATTATAATTTCATTTATGTGAATATAGTGTTGAATAAAATACCATCAAATAAATAGTCTTAATTATAGAAAAATAAGTAGTTCATTGAAATCTAAATTACTTTCTACTTCACATCCGCAACAGTCAATTGTATTTCCTCAAACGGCTTTGAATTTTGATTAATCTCAATCGCATTTGGTTGAACAAGCTTACCATTAATCACTAATTTATAATTACCTTGACGCAAACCTTCTAAGTAAAATATTCCAGCACCATTAGTAATCGAAATTATTTTGTTGTCGGAACCGATTGCTTCTACTTTTGCACCACTAATTACATCACCATTTGAATTTTTTGCTACACCAGCAACGGTATAAGAAAGCGTCATAGGAATTAATACTGGTGTATAGCTGCCTGCTACAACTTCAACTGCATAGGCTGATTTTACTGGTGTCCAATCAAGAGGATAACCTGCAGGATCGAGATCGAGACGATACATATCTGGAGATAGATTGACAAAAATACCCTGTTTATTAACTTCAGTTGAGTGTTGAGAAATTTGTTGATTATTCAGTAGTAATAATAGATTTGCATCTTTGGTATAGATAGCTTCTCCTCTATCCCGTTTACCATTGTTATTGCGGTCAAAAAATGGTTGAATAAAAAGTCCTCCCCGACTGCGTAAGCGTTCAAGACTAGGTAAACCAGGATTTATTCCTCCTTGGAAATTAAGACGGGGAGATAATTCAATGCGGAAACTGCGATCGTTTGAAATTGTTGAAACTCCTTGGTAACGCAAACGCAACGTTAATCCCCGAATGGTGTTGGTGGAAGCAGAAGCAATAATACCTTTACCTTGGGAACCGATACCATAACCAAGGTCAAATTCCCAGGGATATAGACCATATTGTAATTGTTTCTGGGAACGATAGCGCCAAGTTAAACTAGTCAGAGAATTCTGTTGATTATTTAAATTGCGAGTTTCATGACCTAAAAGTAAAGAATGTCCAGAATATAGACTGTTACCAGATAAGTTGTAACTAAGTTGAGAATTAGTACTTATTTCATTTCCTCGATTGGTAAATTGCAGATTCTTCCAACGAGAGGAGAGATACCAGCGAAAATTATTTTTAGTATCAATATCTGCACTGGTAGACATCGAGAATTTACCATTCCTACGGTAAAAACTGATGCCAGTAGCAACTGAATCATTTCTGCTATCACTACTAGCTCTGAAACTGATTCCGGGAAATGCTTGCCAATTAGCCCAAAACCTTTGAGAAAGACGATCGCTATTAAAATTCAAATTTAGTTTAGGAGAAGGTTGAAAACGGATATCGGCATTATATTCTAAGCCTTCATCTTTTGTTCCTAATAAAGCAGATGCACTCACCCACAAAGGAAAATCACCAGGTTTATAAAATAGTTCTGCTAATCCTAATAATGACTTGTCATAAATAACTCCTGCACCTAATGTCAAATCTTCGGTGACACCACGACGATAAGCAATTCCACCACCCCAATCAGTAAAATTACCGAAAAAATCATTACCAGAATTTTCTCGGCTAAAGCCAGTAGAAACAATCAACGCTGATGTTCCCACACTCAATTGCCCTGGTAATGTAGAAAAATTAGCTTCGCGAATTTCTGGAGAATTAGTAAGTTGTCCGTTAGGATACAGTCGAACGCGATAATTATTACTGCCAAATCTATCGCTAGTGTTAACATTTTCAAAACGGTAAACTCCGGAAGAATCAACCAGTACTTCATCAATTACTTCATCTGCAAAACCTTGAGTTAATTGAACTAGAGTTCCTGGTTGTGCTTCTCCGCTAATAGTGCGTCCAATATTATTGGTTTGCAGTCTTTGTTGAGGATTAAATTCGTCTCCAAAAATATCTGATGTCGGTTTAAATCCCCAACGTTGAATAGTAGTAGCACCCCAATAATCACCGCTGTTTTGCGATCGCCAAAAGGTGGGTTGGGAACCGAAAACATAATCAGCCTTTTCTGTGGGACGAAAATACTGGGCTTCATTCAATTTCCAAGTGCTAGTATCGGTTAAATCGGCTTGGTTTGTACCAATAAACCAACTTCCTCCCAATACCGTACCAACAGCCATTAACTCACCTTTGTAATTAGTCTGATTGGAATTAGATTGAGATTTAGTCTTTCTTCCTGTAATATCAATATCTTGTCCTACAGCAGTAAAAGTGAAGGGAGGAGGAGAAACTTGAGGTAAACCTTCTAGAATTACAGGGAGTTTTTCAGGACTTTTGCCTTTAGGTTTGATATCAGGAGGATTAAATTCAATGGCATAGTCAGCAATATTAAATTCCGTAGGGACACCTAAAATATTTTTAATTTCAGCAATAGAAAAAACTAAACCCAATTCTGGGTCAATTTTTAAATCTTTGGGATTGATGCGTTTAACTAAAATAGGAGAGCGTAATTCTAATTCACCATTATCTAATGTAGTTTTATTCAGTTTTAAAGCCGTAATTACATCATCAAATTTGACTAACCAATTATCAAAATTGACCGTTTGTGAAAAATGTTCATATCCTCGGACATTGGTAAAATTAACAATATTGCGTTTACCAACATTTATTCCCACAGAAAATATTGTAAATTTATCATTATTTTTTACAATTTGAGTAGAAATATTATCTGCTATTTCTGAAGATTTTTTTGGTGAAACTTGTTTATCTAAAGTTTGAGCTTGAACGGAAATTGTAGCGGCAAGATATAAGCTAATAAAGTTTACTACTACTATTAATTGTTGATATTGTTTCATCTTTCTCAGGTTTGAATATAAATATTAATCAGCAACTTCAATGCACTACCTGAGACGTTTTTTTGAAAAACTCTGTAATTCAGTTGCAAACCCAGGCTAATAGCATTAGCCCATTAAAACTAAGAAATTGTGCCATTATTAACATCACCCAATTAACCGCCTTGAAATAAATTTCCAGGCTCATATACAAAGTTTGATAAATCAAACTACGTAATAATTTCAGTACATTTTAACCTTCTTATACCATTTCTTTATCAAAGATGCGCCGAATTCAGCCGCTGTTTTGGCTTTGTTTCAGTAGCCCCACTCTTCCAGAGTGAGGGCGATTAGCGGAAGTCAAAAGTCAAAAGTATTGTTTTATCAAAGTTTTAAGCTTTTGATATGGGTACACTATTTATGCCGTACCATACTAGTCACATAAGAATAAATTGCCGCTGTTGCTAATTCCTTGTATTAATTATCATCGACACCCTCAAGGATTGGGCTTAGTTGGAAT
>JBCBQE010000788.1:0-3577 GCA_039820385.1 Cyanobacteria bacterium J06635_10 | reverse complement strand
AATAGGTTTAAAATAAAATGCTTAGCTTCCCTAATAACTCTTGAAATTTATACTTTATACTTTACACACTCAGTACTTATTCTTACAGCATTACAGTACAGATTATTGAAAACTTTATATTTTTGATTGAAATTCTTTACATAAAAATTATGAAATACACAGATACCGGACTTACGCAATTGTCACAATACAGGGGTTATGCGTGACAGCAAAAGCCTTATTAACACGTTGAAATTAACTCTAAGTGTCACGTGCCCCTACAAGAAAATATGCCAGTTGCGGCCATTCCTAAGATAGTAAGAAAATTTACTAGTAAAAAAACTTATAAAAAGGCTCTAGCTTAAGAAGTATATCAGGGAAGTAGCATTACAAGTATTTAATTTAACGGATTGGGTTAAATTTTTTGCCAGTTTAAAAATGGCTTAATCTTGCCACTAATTCTGAGTCTGTTGAAATATAAAGAAGCGATAGATGGGTATTACATAAGCTGTAGCGAACTTAACCTACCAAGTCGGTAAGCTAAAATCCTTGTATAATTCGCTTAACTTTGTAAAAGTAGATGCATTCGGGGACAGTCTATTTTTTCATCAACCGTTTCGATAAACGCTTAAAGCGAGTTGAACCATACTTCTGTTCAAAGAGTACCTCAAACATCGCATCTGATAAATATTCACCCCATTGAAACAGCCATCTCTTGGATAAAGACCATTTCTTGAACTCAGGGTGATTGATAATCGTCTGATATATTTCAGTGCGTTCTAACTTGTACATTCCCTTAAGGCGACAAAGCAAATAGCGATCGTGACAGATAGATAGACTGCATTTGAGATCTGTTAAGTTCTCTGCAATTTCTGGGCCATAAATATTTCCCAGGAAGTATTTCTGTTCTTTATGAATGCGCTGCAAAGTAATTTGCTCTTTCTCTAAAAAATCTGCCGTCAAAATCATCTGAGAAGTAGTATTTGCTCCATGTAAGCGGAACTTACTTAATGGTTCCTTAACAGCCCCGATGACTGTGATAAATGGAGCAAAACGAAATATAAGGCTATCCGCATTCCGTGTAAACGCTTCATTAAGTGGAAATATGTTCTCCGCAATTTCTCGTCTTATAGTCAATGCAGAAGCTGGAGGTATGTTGTAGACAAAACCACCATTTTTCAAGGCAATTTCTCCCATCCAGCCTGAAGCTAGACGATCATATTTGGGGGTTGTTTTCAGCAAGTTCCCCTCTCCATCTATTTCAACGACATTGTGAATAGCAAAACCACATGTAGGATCGGATTTATATAGCTCCAGAACCTTTTCCAGTTTGTTATTCATCCAAATATCATCAGCGTCCAAGATAGAGATGATTTGACCTTTACTTTCGCCATAGGCCACATTTAAAGCATTAGCCACACCACCGTTTTCTTTGCTTATTAGCTTAATTCTGGAGTCTTTCTGGACATAGTTTGCAATGATTTCACAAGAGTTATCTTTAGAACCATCATCACAAACTATTGCCTCAAAATGAGGATAGGTTTGCTCAAGAACACTATCTAAAGCTTCACCGATATATCTTGCGTAGTTGTAATTTGGTACCAGAATTGATATCAAAGGAGCGGAAGTAAGTGGGGGAAGTTCTATAGCTCTTGGCTTATCAGTTTCTTGTAGCATATGTCATATCCATTTATTTAATTTAAGTACCGCACACTTCTTTTTCAAATAGCCCTAAAGCCCGCAAAGCAGCTTGATCCATATTGTAATACTTATATTCTGCAAGTCTTCCAGCAAAGATTACACTACCATTTAGTTTTTGAGACTCTTTGACATAAAGCTCGTAACGCTTGCGGTTTTCTTCGCGGGGAATAGGATAGTAAGGATCGTTTTGATCGGGTATGTAAGCCTGTGGATACTCCATTACCAAGGTGGTTTTGGGTGAAGTTTGCCCGGAAAGATACTTTTGCTCGGTTATTCGGGTAATGTCGTATTCGTTAGGATAGTTGACTGTACCGACTTCTTGGTAATGCTCTCGATCTAGAGTTTCATGATGAAAGCGTAAACTGCGATAAGGCAATTCCCCATGCATATAGTCGAAAAAAGTATCAATTGGCCCAGTATAAACCATCCGGTTGAACTGAATATCCTCGACTACTTCACGGTAATCGGCATTTAATAACACTTTGATGTTGGGATGAGAGAGCATTCGCCGGAACATCTCGGTGTAGCCATACTTAGGCATCGCTTGGTAAGTATCCTGGAAATATCGATTATCTCGGCTAATGTATACTGGAACACGCCCAGTTACTCCCCGATCTAACTCCTCTGGTTTCAATCCCCACTGTTTGGTTGTGTAATGGAGAAAAACATTATTATATATGTAGTCAGCCAAAAAACCAAGATCGCCACTGGTACTTTCACGTAACTTTAAAATCGGTACCTTAACCCCAAAGCCAAAGTGTTCTAAAAGCAAATCCTCTAACTTTTGAGCATAGTGGGGTGGGAAGAGTTCATACAGAGAATTTAGATTAAAGGGAATAGGAACTTTCTTACCCTCTACTACCCCTAGAACATGATGGAAATAAGGACGCCATTCAGTGAACTCAGACAGATAATCCCAAACTTTTTTAGATTTAGTGTGAAAAATATGCGGACCATATTTATGGATCAGAATACCATGTTCGTTATAATAATCGAATGCATTTCCGCCTATATGGTCTCTTCTTTCTACCAGCAGTACTCGTTGTCCGAGTTGAGTCGCAATCCGCTCAGCAAGTACACAGCCTGAATATCCTGCTCCGACAATTAACCAATCTACTTTCATTTTGTTTACCCATTATTGTTACAAAAACGAAACTTTTACTTCTTGGTGGAAGTGTTGATGAATGTAATCTACAAACGGTTGATAAGATGATTGTGGAGAAAGTTTCTCTGTTACGTACTCATAAGCTTGCCGTTCCATCCACTGGCGCTTCTCTGAATCGGTTAAGAGTATCTGCACCGCAGCGGCAAAATCATCTACAGTATCTGCTAGAATTGCTGTCTTCCCTACAATTTCCGGTAATCCTTGAATTCCCACACTGGTTGAAACGCAAGCACGAGAGTAAGACATTGCCTCAACGAGCTTGATTTTCAGCCCACTACCAGCCAGTAAAGGAACCAGACAAACCTCAGCAGCACCATATTCGGGTTTCAAATCGTTTACTCTGCCTAGAAAGCGAACCTTCGGATATGTTCCTCGAATTGAATCACAAACGCTACCACATACGTGTAGACTGCAATTGGGTACTTTTTGTACTATGTTTATCCAAACATTTTCCAGGAACCACTGCAAACCATAAGAATTATGCTGCGAGCTACTACCCACAAATAAACAACGGGCAGGTACTTGTTCAATAGTATGAGAGTGAGGTATGGCAGAAATAGGCATATTAATAATTACCTTGTCTTTGCCTACCATTTGCTTGAAGACTTGAGCATCTTCTTTCTGAATTGCTAATAGTACCTGCGCTTTTTCTAATTGTGCAGTTTCTGCTTTTACGTTCCAGTTACCATCATGCATTGCAACACCTATTTTCTGGAGTTGAGCGCTTCTTTG
>JBCBQE010000787.1:0-3587 GCA_039820385.1 Cyanobacteria bacterium J06635_10 | reverse complement strand
TATTTACTTAGAGAATTTTAAATTTACAGTTATATATTATATTTATATTTACAGTAGGTATAATACTCCTGCCTTAGCTTGATGACTAAAAGAAACTGTCTGAAGGAATAAATAACCACTCCGAAGCCTTATTTATCTTTTTTTATTAATTTTGGGCAAAATTCAGTTTGTATTCTATCGCTGCAAACATATTTAACTTGGGCTTACTAGAGTCTTTGCAAAAAAAACAAAGTCACTTTGTGCGCATTATGACGAACTTGTGGTAGGTTTATAAAAATAAACATAAGAAATCCAAATCAATAAATATATTTTTTTAGAGCCACTCTAAGGTAACTTTTTAATCTTAATAGTACTAATACATATAAGAAGCCTGTAGGCACATTCATTCTTCGTTAAGCCTGTTGTAAAAGTCGTTCAAGAACCTTGCCTGGATACAGTTAGCCGTTGTGGTATTAAACCTACATCGGCAGCGATCGCAAATCCTTACTCTCACACTTCCTCTACTATGAAAACAGCGGTGACTCTACTACCTCAAGATGCTCCTCAAGCTACTGATGTAGAAGTTAAAAAGCAAGTTAATCGTCAAATGATTGCGATTCTCGACTTTGGTTCTCAGTATTCCGAACTCATAGCTCGTAGAATCCGCGAAACTCAAGTATATTCAGAAGTTCTTTCCTATCGCACCACAGCCGAACAGCTTCGTCAACTTAACCCCAAGGGAATTATTCTTTCAGGTGGACCAAGTTCGGTTTATGATGCGAAAGCTCCCCATTGCGATCCTCAAATATGGCATTTGGGAATCCCAATCCTGGGCGTATGCTACGGAATGCAGCTAATGGTGCAGCAACTCGGTGGAGAAGTTCAAAAGTCCGATCGAGGGGAATATGGTAAGGCAGCTTTGCATATAGACGATCCCACAAAATTACTTACCAACGTCGAAGATGGTACTACCATGTGGATGAGTCATGGAGACTCTGTAATCAAAATGCCCTCCGGGTTTGAATTACTTGCCCATACAGCCAATACCCCTTGTGCAGCGATCGCCGATCGCGCTCGTAAACTTTACGGAGTACAATTCCATCCAGAAGTCGTACATTCCATTGGTGGGTTTTCCTTAATCCGCAATTTTGTTTATCAAATCTGCGAAAGCGAACCTACTTGGACAACGGATGCTTTTGTAGAAGAGGCGATTTGGGAAATTCGGGCTAAAGTTGGCAACAAGCGAGTCTTGTTAGCACTTAGCGGAGGAGTTGATTCTTCAACACTGGCATTTTTGCTACATAAAGCAATTGGAGATCGGTTAACTTGCGTTTTCATAGATCAAGGCTTTATGCGGAAATTGGAGCCAGAACGTTTGCTCAAACTATTCTCAGAACAATTCCATATTCCTGTTGAATATGTCAACGCTCGCGATCGCTTTCTTAAAGCTTTAAATGGAGTCACCGATCCCGAAGAAAAACGGCGTATCATCGGACACGAATTTATCCAAACATTTGAGGAAACATCTAAGGAACTTGGTCCCTTCGATTATCTGGCACAAGGAACGTTATATCCCGATGTAATTGAATCAGCAGATACCAATGTCGATCTTAAAACAGGGGAACGAGTAGCAGTCAAAATCAAGAGCCATCATAATGTTGGTGGTTTACCCAAAGACTTGCGTTTCAAATTAGTAGAACCGTTGCGGAAGCTGTTTAAAGATGAAGTTCGTAAAGTCGGACGTTGTGTTGGTTTACCCGAAGAAATTGTACAACGCCAACCTTTCCCCGGTCCCGGTTTAGCAATTCGTATTATTGGCGAAGTGACCGCTGAACGGTTAAATATTTTACGAGATGCCGACTTAATCGTACGTCAAGAAATTAATCGTAATAATCTGTATAACAAATACTGGCAAGCTTTCGCCGTATTGTTACCAATTCGCAGCGTAGGTGTAATGGGCGACCAAAGAACCTACGCTTATCCGATAGTTTTACGCATAGTCACCAGTGAAGATGGAATGACAGCAGATTGGGCACGGGTACCTTACGATGTACTTGAAGTCATTTCCAATCGAATTGTAAATGAAGTCAAAGGCGTTAATAGAGTAGCCTTGGATATTACATCTAAGCCCCCTGGAACTATTGAGTGGGAATAATTAAGAATTAGGAATGAGGAGTGAGGAGTTAGGAGTAAAGAGTTAGGAATTTTGGATTAAAAATCTTTCCTTTCTTCCCCTCTACCCTCTATACTTCCTCTCCTCTTCACTCCCAAAAATCGGTAAATAATTTTTTCTTAACTTAATTAAGTAATTTAATCTCGCTCAAATTTGTAATTACCAAAACTTTAGTAGAAATAATCGGGTTCTAAAAGCTAATTTTATTCGATTTATAAGCAGGAGGTTCGACGTGAATCAAAATTCTTGCAGGACTAAATTTTTCTTCTAAAAGAGATTCCACTTCTTCGGTAATCTGATGAGCAGTTTCTAAATCTTCGGCATCAACAATTAGATGCATCTCAATAAAAACCTGACGACCGAGAACACCCCGAGAAGCGATATCATGACAGTTGATTACACCGGGAACACTAACAGCAATATCGTAAATAGTTTCCGGTGCAATTGCCATGGAATCTACTAGCCAAGGTAAGTTTTCTTTGATTACAGTCCAACCACTAAAAAATACCAGTAAAGCTACAGGAAAAGCCAGAACTATATCCAACCATTGATACCCCAACCAAACACCAATTAAACCTCCAATAACAGAAATAGTTACCCAAACATCGCTCATAGTATGATGAGCATCGGCAATCAAAATTGGGCTATCAACTCGTTTTCCAACGCCTCTTTCGTAGAAAGCTACAAAAATATTGACACCCAAAACTAACAGTAATAACCACAATTGTGGTGCTGAAATTTTTACTGGTTCGCTTCCTTGAATAATTCTTTCAACTGTACTCTGAAGGATTTCAAAACAAGCAATAGCTAAAAATGCAGCAATACCTAAAGCCCCCACAGCTTCAAATTTTGTCCGTAGGGATGTTCTCGATCGGGTAAGGGAGAAGAAAATTGACGGGTACCCATGAGAATTTTTTTAGGAGAAAAAAATTCTCATGGGAGCCCTTGACTGGTAATCAATCCTAAAATATTATTGGCACTATCCGTAACACTGTGCAAAGCATCAGCTAATAAACTGAGGGAACCCGTTACAACTCCTACTGAGGCTTTTAATCCCATCACAAATAAATTAAGCAGTAGAGTTACGATTAAAACCTTTCTTACTACTGCGCGATTATCCATAGTCATAGAGTATTTTTATTGTCTAGCACCTTCTTCTCTAATGTATAACTTCAGACAAGAATAAAACGTATCAAACTCTTACTTACTAAGGATTTCATATCTCTTTTACTAGAAAATTTTCGGTATTTTATTGCAATAATTTTTTATTACTTGAACTTAGTTACATCCAACTTCGGTGTTGGGTTGAGGAACGAAACCCAACCTACTAGTAATGCTTCTTAAACCCAGTAAAACTGGTGAAGTACTAGATTGATTTCATACTTTAGCTCAACAACACCGCCAGAGCGTTTCACTTTAACATTGAAATATTTAG
>JBCBQE010000786.1:0-3587 GCA_039820385.1 Cyanobacteria bacterium J06635_10 | reverse complement strand
AGAGGTCTCTAATGAGTGAAACAAACGATGGATCGAATTGGCATCAAGATTTTATTGCCAGTAATTTGCTGGTCATTGGCTATAATGCTTGGGCTGGTCATCTCAGTCAGAAGCGCGGCGCTATCGTTTGTAGTACAAATTCTCCAACATTGGGGATTGGCGGAGAATCATTCAAAACCCATTTTGTCGGACGTTCTCGCCTTGCACCGTTCCTTAATGCCTGGTTAGCGGCTCCTGACACTGCAATTTTGCCCCATCACTTTATGATTGGTCACATCTTGGAAGTTGTCGATAATTACGATCCAATAACAGAGGTTATATTGTTGCTGGAGTCTTTCGAGCAAGCGACGTTCTTTTACTTGAAAAACCTACCCATCACACCACCTCAATGCTACGAGCAAGTACGTAAGACTTGGGATGAATTCCAGCCAGGAGTTAGTGCAAGGCAAGACGAACAACAACTAACGGGTCGATTTTAACCACTATATAGTGTAAAAAATGCTTGTAGGCAGGACTGTGATTGGGTCGCAATATAACCTTGCTACCCGACCACAGTCCCGCTTAATTGAGCTATTTCTCCGGAGTGAGTACGGTATTACTAATTACGAATTATTTATTTTGTAGCCGATTCAACAAAAATTTAGATATATCTAATCGCAGCGATTTACCCGAGCCGTTTGCAGCAAAATCCGATCTATAGCTGAAATCAATCGCTTTCCTGACTGCCCTGGTTGATTAACCATAACGCTAAATGCGATGGTGCCATAATCTGTATTTTCTAAGTATCCTGAAAGGGTTCTTACTCCTCGTATCGTGAAAACGATTTCTTAATGTTCCATTTACTCCAGCGATAGCTAATGAGTTATAAAATAAATCATTCTCAAGGTTTCAACATACATACCCTAAAGTAAGGATACCAATGCCGATGGTTTAGCGCGATTACTCCTAGATAATCCAGAACCATCTACTTGCTTGTAAGCACTGGTATGTAAGCCTAGAATAGAGAGGGCGCCTCCCGCTGCTCTTTGCCCCCCAATACGGCGCAAAAGAGAGTTGGCTTTACTGTTGTTGCTGTAGCGATTCACCGCAGTTAGCAAAGGACGAAGGGAACTCGCTTTTCACGATTGCGATGGTCGTTCGCGTAGCGTCTCGGAGAGAAGACCCGCCTTCGGCGATCGCCATAAATTCTAAGTGCTGCGGCTGTTGTCAATAGTTTAGTATTTGATGCCGGAATTAAGGTTCATATTGGGGTTGAACTGATAAAGAACCTTGGCTTCCCTAACAGGTTTGATCAGAATTCCCCACCTTGCAGTCTTAAAACTTGGATTTTTAACGATAGATGTAATGGCTTTGGTATTTTCGGGTTTTTTAGCGTTGGGTATCATACTAATTAGCGTCCTGGAAAGTAAAGTCGATTTGCATCACTTTTTATTTGGGAATATTTTAGGGGTGACAACAGAAGATGTTTTTAGAACTTTTGTTACCTTATTTTTAGTAAAAATTTGTTAGAAATAATTGCTATTTTATACCTTTGACCCATTAGGCGCACAAGCAAGTGGACTACCAGTAAATATTATAAAATTTGGATTGACAGCGGCGATTACGTTAACCATTATTGCCAGTATGCAAGCTGTAGGAGTGGTATTAGTAATCTCTTTATTAATAGGTCCTGGTGTTACGGCTTATTTATTAGTAAAAGAGCTTCATCAAATGATGTTTTTGGGTTCAGTAATCGGTATCATTGGTAGCGTTGGCGGTTTATATATTAGCTATTATCAAAACGTCCTTCTGGTGCATCAATTGTATTACTTATTTGTGGTTTATTTTTATTAGCATTATTATTTAGTCCTTCGCAAGGTATATTAACTCGTCCGAGAGCAAGAAAGCTAAATCGTTCTGGGAGGGTTTTGCACGAAGTTACAGAAGTAAAGCGTAGGGTTGATCAATAAACAAGATTTGCAGTATCAGAATTTTGACACCGGATAAAATAAGAATGCTATGATGATAACGATTATCATTATCTGCAATCGTAATAGCAAAAATTCATGGGAAGTAATCCACCACACCTTTTGAGGAAAATCGATTTAGCAATTATCGGTGCTGGACCTCATGCTCTGACTTTAGTTACTTATCTACTACAGAAACGTCAGAAAATCCGTTCAAAAATTGCAGTGTTTGACCCGAGTGGAAAATGGATGAGTCAGTGGGAGCGTCAGTTTGCTGCATTGGAAATACCTCATTTACGTTCTCCTACGGTTCATCATCCAGACCCCAATCCTTTTGCTTTACGGAAATTTGCAGAGTCTCGCTCGAATGAGTTTTTCCCTCCCTATGATTTACCGGGAACTAGGTTATTTAATGATTTTTGTCAGGATGTAATTCGTCGTTGGGATTTAGAAAATGTAGTTACTAGTGAAAAGATTACTCGAATTCAACCGTTAAATAATCCTTTTGGATCGAGGTTTCGTTTGTGGTTGGGTTCCGGAAAATCAATATCAGCTCGTCGGGTAGTATTAGCAACTGGTAGCAGTCAACTACAAATACCTGATTGGATAAGTCAAGTTAAGCAAAATTATCCCGAAGATAAACTTTGTCATTCTCACTCAATAAATTTACGTAAACTATATTTAGCTGGTGAAAAATTATTAATTATTGGTGGAGGTTTAACAAGTGGACATTTAGCGGTAGGTGCAATGTCTCGTGGAGCCGAAGTGCAGATATCGATGCGAAGACAGTTACAGGAAAAGATATTTGATGCAGATGCTGGTTGGTTAGGACCGAAATATCTCAAAGGATTTTTTGCAGAATCAAATTTTGAAAAGCGTTTTGAGATGATTCAACAAGCGCGAAATGGCGGTTCTATGACTCCTGCAATGGTAACACAGTTAAGACGACAAGTGCATAATGGTAAGTTGAGAATTCAGGAAAACACGCAAGTTGCTGAAGCTAAATGGACAGATAATCAATGGTTGGTGAAATTTACTGATGGGGAGCAAAAACAATTTCATCGCATTTGGTTATCTACCGGAACCCGTTTCGACGTCAATTCTGAACCTTTATTAAAGGAAGTTTTACAAGCATATCCAATACCTGTAATTAATGGTTTACCCGTTTTAGATGATAACTTACGGTGGGGCGGTTGTTTGTTATTTATTATGGGTGGGTTAGCGGCTTTACAAATTGGACCGACAGCGCGAAATTTATCAGGTGCCAGGATGGCAAGTGATAAAATGCTCAAAGCAATTATCAAATCTAATGTAGTTCAAAATAAAGCTAAAATTGCTTGAAGATTCAATATTTATAATTATTTTGATTTAAATTATTAATTCAGTCAGCTACCTTCTTAAATTCAGATAACTGACCAGTTATTCACAAATATTTTTACCATTTTCCATCCGGACAATTAGAAGCTTCAAGATTAGCTTTTACCATCATAAAGCATCCGCAAACAGTACAGCGTTTTTCTGGAGCATCAAATTTTTCGCAAGTTGAACATATTTTTAATCTGTCTTCTACAGTCTTATTTTCTGCTAAAACTCTATCGCCGCACAAGCCTTGCTTTGCAGTTTTATATGCTTCTGAAAAAA
>JBCBQE010000785.1:0-3589 GCA_039820385.1 Cyanobacteria bacterium J06635_10 | reverse complement strand
CAGCACTGTCGATTTCATGTTCTAGTTTTTTATTTAATGCAAGTACAGCTATTCCTCGTATTTTTTGCTCATTTTCTTGATTATCTTCAGCAATCACAGCTATAGAATTACGGATAGTACGATTTCTATAGTCTTTTCGTTTGCTTGCTTCCATTCCTGTGACGAATAATATTAATTTATTACTTTTGCGTCCGATAAAAATTGAATGTGCTTGAGTCTCAAGTAAGTTGTTAAACTCACTTACCAAATTTGGTTTATTTACAACTTGCTGCTTAGTTTCTGTAATCTCCTGCCAGATATAGTCCTGCTGTTGTGAAACACCAGCACTGAGAATATAAATTTCCACTGCTAACTCCTATTTTTTGATCTCAAGTCTGTCTTTACCTTGTAAAATGCAGAATCCGTTACCCGATTTACATTGGAGAGAAGACTTACGAGCTGCTTCTTTAAGATAATCATCCCAACGTAACCAATGATTAAGCCAATTAAAAAATCCCCATTTTGTATCTAAATGAAGTTTGAGTACAAAACTCAAAATATACCTTAAGGGTTGGTCGCTATCTTGAGGAGTATATTGGGCATTATGGCTAATTTTACGAAAATAAAAATGTGGTTTGCCTTCAATTACTTGAACTCTAGAGAATTGTACTGTTCCCACTGTCTGCACCGGTGTAACTACACAAGCAACTTTAGTAGACAGATTTTCGCTGCTGAAGAATTTCAATAAATTCTCATATTTATCCTTAATTTTGTGTAGTAAATCATTAGCATCTTGTTCGTTCTGCAAATATTTCTCACAGCGCATGGGGGCAAGAATAACTAGTCGAGGCTCTTGTAACTTTGCGTAATTTCTTTGGAAAACATCAAGTATTTGCTTGGGTGTATTTACTGAATCATTCCATTTACCATCTACTTCCATAAGTGCAGGAGCGTCAATTGCAACTAAAACAGCAACTGACTCACGCATCATCTTTTTGACAAATTCCTCATTTTTACCATCAAGATAACCACCAGGAAAATCTTGAAAAACTAGCTCTAAAGATGTTTTATCACCTGGTTTACCGAGACCAAATTTAAAAGATTGAGGCTCATCATCCCCTTTCAATCCTCCTGTTGCTTCAAAATCATCCAGTAAAGCTTTTAGCTCTCCTAACCGTTTTTGTAAAAGTGCCGAACTTTCAGCATCGGGTGTAAGTTGTAGACCAGCTTCGCCAATAGTATTATCAAATTGCTCGTACATAGCAGTTAAAAGGCTTGTCTTGCCTACACCCATATGTCCTAACATTGTGACTTTAAGTTGTTTAGTCATTTTATTCTCCTTACTGTATTAGTTAAGAAATTGAAGCGAGTCTTGTTGATTGAATTTTGTTACTTTTTCAACCGCTTCCAGCCATCCTTGACGGAGTCTGGAGCGCTCACCTAATAGCTCAAATTCCGAAGCCCATATTGAAGAGCGCTCTTGGTTCAGAAAAATTCGCCATTCTATCTTGACTTTTTCAGCACGAAGTACGCGATCCAGAAATTCCTCGACTATGGCAAAAGCAGCTTGGGAAGGCTCGTAAAGAAATTGTTCCAGAGCATTCTCGCATTGGTATATAGCTTCGCCGTGAAGTACTTCTAGATTCTGCTTGATTTGTTCAGCACTAGGAGGTTTAGAGAGTTCTAACTTCTTTATATCAGGAGTTAATCCATCGAGACATTTGCGGATTCGATGCTGAATTGTACCCCGGTAAGAAAGCTCAAATTCGGATAGCATTTTAAATCCAAATTTCAGTCTACTGGGTTCCCCTTCTATAATTTCTTCATCAAGTAATTGAGCGATCGCCTCCAGAAAATCAGACTCTCTTGCTTCTGTTATTCCACCTAAATATCCATCTTCAATTAGCACTTTTACTACCTGAGACTTTACTCGGTTTAAAGAAATTTTTAAACCATCATCTAGAGACAGGAAACGTTGTGATAAACGAGCGCGAACTTCATTGAGATAGCTGTTATAAGCATTGTCATAACTCCCCTCACCATCACGTCTCTTATCTATTTCTTCTAAAGAAGACGGAATCCCTGTATCTTTATAACAAGCTTGAATAGCTTCATCTACAGATTTTTTAAAGTCTTGGTCATGCTTATCAATTTGTTTTCTCAATTGTCGTAGTACTTCCTCAAGACCACTGGTTAAGTCTTTCCAAAGCCCCTCAAATAAGACCTCAAATTTTCCATTTTCTAGTGATTGTTTTGCTTGTCCTAAAGCTTTTTGGGCTTTGTCTACTTCAGAATTTACCAAATTTTGAAGTTGTGTCAAACGCTCCTGACAAACAGATGCGTATTGCCTATCTAAAGAACTAATATTATTAGCTAAGTAATTAAGAATTGGATCTAAAACTAGATTCTTGGCTTCTTCAGGCTCAGCACAGTTAGCTACTACACAATCAGCTACATTGATGTGTTTATTTGCAATGTCCTTTTGTAATCCTTCGCAATTGTTTAAATTACTCCCATCGCCCAATTTATTGAGAACCATAAAAGACCATAATGGAAGTGGTAAATCATTCAACGCTCCATTCGCTGTGTCATAGAGTTGCACATCAACATCACCCCAAAAATCTCCAGTACTCTTTGGCATTCGTACAAAAAGTACCGCATCAATATCTTCACCGATGGTTTGGATCATTCGCTTTTCGTCTCCAATACCTGTATCTCCCAGCCCAGGTAAATCGACTAAAGCAATTCTTCCAATATCATCTTTAGGGAAGTTACAGATAATTTTGACTTCTTTAACTGCCAAATAGTTGAAATATATTCGCTCTCCTTGCAAATTATCTTGGGCTACATATTCTCGAATTTCTGCTTTCTGAATTTTGCGTGGAGATTGTGTTTGCAAAAGCTGACGATATTTGTCTATATGTTGATGATATTTTCGTAGATGCTCGTACTTGGCATTAACTTCTGCTCCACTTAGATTGTCCGAGAGTGGTGGTAAAGGTTGATTCGCAAAATCATCAATTGTGATTGGCTTAGTTCCTAATTTCAATTGTTCATAATAAGGAGCAATCACTTCATCTATAAAAGTACGCTCTGTATAGAAGTGAACTTCACCATAGGTTTCAACATTGGGGTTATGGCAAATCGTACTGCGGACTCCCGTACAGTGTTGACCACTACCATCAGGAATTTCTGCTTTTGTTAATCCAGTTAAACTTTGTAATAAACGACTTTTACCTTGTCTTGCTCGTCCAATAACACCAATATTAAGAGTATTACGGGAAAAGCGAGTTTTAAGTTTAGCAAGGGCTTGTAATTCAGATAAAATATTTTACTGAAATTTGGAGACATCAATTTCCTGCAAGCGTCCATTTACGCTTGGCTCGTCAACTTTTTCTAGTAGCTGTTGACGATAATCTTCAAGATAGTTAAGTGCAGAGCTAAGATTGTTTAAATTTTCTTTTACCTGCTCAATTTTAGTTGCCAAAGGTTGTCGTTTTTCAATAATATTGGCGATTTGCGTAGTTCTGTTCATAATCAAATATAAGATTAATTTCAGTCAATCGAATGTAGACCCCATGCAAAAAGATAGGGTATTGAAACTAAGAAT
>JBCBQE010000784.1:0-3598 GCA_039820385.1 Cyanobacteria bacterium J06635_10 | reverse complement strand
GCTGGGAGATAATTCGTTATTTAATCTTGTCTTATACAAACGGTGAGTGATTTTAAATATTATCCATATCACCAACTACCTTCTTATTGATTATCGAGTGGAAACTGTCTTATTTTAATGCGCTTCTCCATATAAAAACTAATTCAAATACTTCTTTACCTTAATTCTTCAACAACAAGCTGCTCCTCATCTCGGAGTCTTCCATTACCTTTTTCTTGAATAAAAGCTCTAGAAATCAAAATCTTTTCTCCTTCCCCTCTCTGCGTAACTTTGCGCTAACCTCCGCGTACCTTTGCGTTTCAAAATTATATTTGTATCTTGTAGTATTTTCAATTAGCCGTCCTCAACCACCTTGGAATAAACTCTCCGCAATTGCTACAACCGATGTAACCACTTCAACGCACTGCTCTCCAGGCTAAAGCTTACCAAAATCCACTCGAAAACTTAAAAACATAATAGTTGAAAATACTGAAGCACTATGTTAATAATAAGAGTTATATTCAAAGCTCGTCATAAAAAGTGTGCAAGGCAAAGGGTGCATCTACCCATTTATTATGAATCAAGCCCAAACCCCATCTTGGCAACAGGTTCGCGCTACATTCCAAAAAATTTGGGGTTATGAAGATTTCCGTCCACCTCAAGGCGAAATAGTTCAAAGTCTACTAGCAAAAAAAGATACATTAATTATTATGCCTACCGGCGGGGGGAAGTCAATTTGCTTCCAACTTCCCGCACTATTACAGACTGGATTAACTTTGGTGATTTCTCCCTTGGTAGCATTGATGGAAAACCAAGTACAGGAATTAAAACAACGTAAACTGAGCGCAGCATTATTACACAGCCAGTTATCTTCTTCCCAACGTCGTCAAACTCTACAAGCCTTAGAAAGACAACAATTAAGATTACTTTACCTATCTCCAGAAACCTTACTCAGCCCTCCGGTTTGGGAAAGATTATCCCACCCAGAACTTGTAATTAATGGCTTGATACTAGACGAAGCCCATTGTCTAGTACAGTGGGGTGATACCTTTAGACCAGCTTATCGAAGATTAGGGGCAGTAAGACCAGCGCTATTGAAGTCAAAAAGAAAAGGAACAAAAATAGCACTAGCCGCTTTTACCGCCACAGCTGACCCTTTAGCCCAAACTGTAATTTCAGAAACTTTACGGTTACAGCAACCTGCTGTATTTAGACTGAATCCTTATAGAAATAATCTTAACCCGAAGGTCCAGATTGTTTGGACACCACAAGGAAAAGAGCAACAATTATTAAAATTTATTCATAAAAATCAACAATCTTCTGGATTAGTTTACGTTCGCACGCGACGAGATAGCGAAGATTTAGCTATACGGTTGACACAAAAGGGTTACAAGAGCGCTAGCTATCATGGCGGATTGGGTGCGGAAGAAAGACGCTCGATTGAAGCTAGGTGGTTGAGTGGAAAAATACCGTTTGTGGTTTGTACATCGGCTTTCGGTATGGGAATTAACAAACCTGATGTTAGATGGGTAATTCATTTTCAAGCACCTTTATTACTATCGGAATACGTACAGGAAATTGGACGTGCAGGAAGAGACGGGAAACCAGCAGAAGCGCTGACATTAATTAGCGAACCCACAGGGTTATTGAATCCAGAAGACAAGCAAAGACAGAGATTTTTTGAAGATAAGCTGCGCTCTCAACAGCTTACAGCAAAACAATTAATTAAAAAATTGCCACCAACAGGAGAAGTAAATGCAGTCGCGCGAGAATTTCCCGATGCTGCGATCGCGCTTTCTTTGCTGCATAGTATGGGTAAATTAAAGTGGCTGGATCCTTTTAACTACAGTATTCAGAAAGACTTAAAAAATCAAAAAAAACAGCGATCGCACCCAGGGAAGCAGATGCAAAAGTATTTGACTACAAAGAAGTGTCGCTGGCAATTTTTATTAACCGCCTTTGGATTTGAAAAAGAAGCAGCGAACTTACGTTGCGGACATTGCGATAATTGCCGGTAATTGGGTAATGGAGCATTGATTAAAAATTATTATGTGTTCCTAATCCCCAATTACCAATTACCAATTACCAATTACCAATCCCCAATTACCAATCCCCCAATTTAAAATTGTTGTAAAAAGCGTAAATCACTAGCATAAACGCGGCGAATATCATCGAGTTGATGTAACACCATTGCAAAGCGCTCCACACCAAAACCGGCGGCGAATCCAGTATAAACTTCTGGATCGTAACCAACAGCTTTTAACACATTTGGGTCTACCATACCGCAACCCATAACTTCTAACCAGCGTCCATTCCATCGTAAATCAACTTCTGCAGAAGGTTCGGTGAATGGGAAGTAACTGGCGCGGAAACGAATATCTTCCACTTCACCAAACATTGCTTCTAAAAATTCCTTAATGGTACCCTTAAGGTCAGTAAAAGTTAATCCTTCGTCAACGGCCAAAAGTTCCATTTGATGGAAAACCGCAGCATGAGTTGCATCAACATTATCTCTTCGATAAACTCTTCCCGGTGCAATAATGCGAATTGGTGGCTCGCTTTCTTCCATAAACCGAATTTGTACTGAAGAAGTTTGAGTTCGCAACAAATTTCCATCGGGAAGATAAAACGTATCCTGCATATCGCGAGCGGGATGATCTGGAGGAGTATTCAACGCCTCAAAATTATAATAATCGCTTTCCATTTCTGGGCCAGCGGCTACCGTATAACCCATACCCACAAAAATATCTAGAGTTCGGTCTATAACATTATTTAACGGATGAATACGGCCTTGAGGACGGAAAACACCCGGCATAGTCACGTCAATAGTTTCCGCTTCAATCTGGGCTTGGATTTTCAACCTTTCCAAAGCCACACGCTGCTTATCTAAATTATTTTGTAAAGCTTCCTTGACAACATTGGCGATCGCGCCAATTTTAGGTCTTTCTTCGGCGCTTAATTTCCCCATACCGCGCAGCAGAATACCCAACTGACCTTTTTTACCCAGATAGTTAACCCTGAGTTCCTCCAAGCTTTCCAAAGAATCAGCGTCCCTTATTGCTTTCTCAGCTTCAATACGTAGTTCTTCTAATTGAGATTGTAAATCGCTAGTCATCAGTCATTAGTTATTAGTTATTAGTCATTAGTCATTAGTCATTAGTCAGTAGCAAACCAACAACCGACTGCTGACTACTCACACTAGTAATATGCCATTGATAGGTTAAAAGCAACTATTAAAAGCCAATTGGAAATGGGGCATGGGGAATTGGCTTTCATACATCTTTCTCCCCATCTCCCCATCTCCCCATCTCCCTCTCTCCCCATCTCCCCATCTCCCCATCTCCCCATCTCCCCATCCAATATCTTCCACATTCATCCGTAAATGAACTACCCTTCCATGCAAAGCATCAAAATTTTGGTTTGAAGGTTCAATTATCCACCTTTGGGGGTTGTTAGTATTTAACCATTTGCGTAATACTTTACTAGTAGGCATTTCGCCGATTTGAATTACTATCTCTGGAGTTAACTGTGTTGCTAAATTTTGATTTCTTAAAATTAAGTCGTAGGTGGAAATAATGTAGGGGTTAACTGAACTATGATTTCTAACTGGCGATAATCC
>JBCBQE010000783.1:0-3602 GCA_039820385.1 Cyanobacteria bacterium J06635_10 | reverse complement strand
TTTATATTTTGTAATTGTAGCAACTATTTGCGGTACCTTATTTTATAAAATATAAAGGTCCTTTAAGAAGTTCGCTTTTATCACCAGTGCGAGTCATCGTTTTTACAGCTTCATCTTCATCGCTAGCGAACAAACCTTTCTGTATTAGAAGGATTATCCAAACTATCAAAATAGTGACATTGAGATATTTTGACCAGTGTAAATCATTATAAAGTGCTAAAAACGCAATTAAAGAACCCGCGCCAATATGAGTCACTTTGCGGCTAATATCCTGCGGCAAATTCAAGCGGTTGACACAGAAATTCATTACCGCTACAAGTCCGAAAACATAAATAAATGTCAGCGCAGTTACAATTAAATTTCCAATCAAAGGACTCATCGGCTTAAAGCTAATTTGATATTTATCGTACCTTTTTTCAACCTACTTCGATCGCTTATTCCCCTCCACAAAAGACACGCGGAGTAGCTCGCGGGTTAGTATTCCCTTCCCTGCCTGCGGGGAGGGGTTAGGAGTGGGGTAGTATTCCCCTCCCTGCCTGCGGGGAGGGGTTAGGGGTGGGGTATTCATTCCTCTCCCTTAGGGAAAAACTGACGTAAAATCTCGCTAGGTTTTCTATCCCAAGTATCAATATGTTCGTATATCAAACCATCTTGATTAAGCTTATAATTTGAATGACCGTTAAAGAAAATTTTTGCTTGCCAAGGAACTCGTAAAGTACCCCGCACAGTCCACTTTGCAAAAATAGTATTTTCATCTAACTGATATACATCGTGCAAATCAAAGAATATTTCAGTAAAAAACAAACCCGCGTGAAATCTTAAAGTCCAAAAAATAATCCGATAGTTAAATTTCCACTTAAATTTACTTATTGGGTCTTTAAATAAAATATTTCCTGTATAAATATCGTAAGAAATATCTTTTTCAAACAAAGTCGGTAAATCATGTTTGAGAATTTGAATATTTTCTTCTATTTGCGATTTATATTCTAATTGCATAAGCCATACTATTTGGGATTTTAGATTTTAGATTTTAGATTTAAAAGGGTTGATAGATGAAATATATTTATTGTGGTACTCCAGAGCAGTTCGTTGCTCCTCAATAGCTAATATTGTATAATTCGCCGAGCATCTTGCCCATTTTATTTTTACTTAGATCGCAACATCAAAACCAATTTCTCAAAAAATTAACCAAACTCCACTTCTGATTAGCAACTTCTTTCCTACTCCCCTTACCTTGATTCAAAGATTTTAAAGAAGGAAATACAGCAGACTTAGCATAATAGCCTTGCCGTAACACCGCGGCTATTGCATTATTATTATCTCGCAAACCTTCGTAAAAGAAAAATACCTCTCCTCCAATACCACAAGCCCGATTGTATTCAAGCAACTGCACCAAATAGTCTGGATTTATATTATAAGAACCCAACTTCATTAACACTCCTGGTGCGAATTTGACTCGCGTTTTGTCTGTAAACTGCTGTTTTACTAACCGATCGACAATAATCTTATAACTATTGAAATCGCGCCGATAAATTTGTGGGTGAATAATATCTACCAATCCTCTTTCCAACCACGTCTGTGAATCTTGTAAATATTCTTTTAATGCCCAATCATGAATATTGGGAGCCATCGATACTAATAAGTTCTCGTTTACAGCTTTGACTTCTCTATATAAACGCGCTAAAAAATCAGTCAAAATATCCGCACGCCACTGCAACCATTGTCTATCTTTGGGGTTTTGCGGCGGATTTTTCCCGAATTCTTGCTGATAGCGTTTTACAGTATTTTGGTCATAACCACCCTCACAGGGTAAAGCAGGTAAACGATCGTCTCCTTGAATACCGTCAACATCATAATTCTTAACAACTTCAAGTATTAGATTTAATAGAAAATCTTGTACTTGGGAATCCAAGGCGTTAAGCCATTCAAAACCATTCTTATTGAGTAAATTACCTTTATAGTCTCGCGCAGCCCATTGTGGTTTTTTTGCCAGTAACATTCCTCCATTAGAATTGTAAGAACTAGCGAAGCCATATTCAAACCAAGGAATTACCTTTAATCCCACTTCATGCGCCGCCGTAATAATTTCCGCTAAAACATCCCTTCCTTGATATTGCGGATTAATTTCCACGCCAAAATTCTGTAGCATTACCCCAGAAGGAAATTGCGTTACCGCCTTATTCCACACCACTGGAAACACAACATTAAATCCCGTTTCGGCAAGAAAGTTCATTGCTTCGACGATATTATCCCGAGAATCAAAGACTTTACTCGCTGTAGTGGTTAACCACACGCCGCGTATTTCAGTAACTGACATTTTAAATAAGTAGGTTGGCATTGAAAATAGTAATTGGGATAAGGCAAGCCGGCAAGCCGGCAATAGGAATAAGGGTTTGAGGGTAGTTTACATTCTGTAATATAGCTTGGTTTATTTGTGCCGACTTACTTATTACTTTTAAATATTATATATTCGGGTCAAGGTAACGATACCGTGCTTGAACCACCATATATACTCCATAAGCCATCAAACCCAAAGCCACGATCGCCAACAACCAATGTCCGTAAGGCTGTTCTGCTAAAGTTTCCAATGCCTCATCAAGTCCTCCAACTTGACTTGCTTGAGCCATATATGCTGCTTCAATGAAAAACCAACCAATTAAAAAGAATACAATACTTCTTGCTGCTAAACCAAATCGACAAGTGATGATAATCCACTCCCGCCCAGCACTACTTAATTCAGATAAGTCCAACATTCTCCGAAATTTTGCGGTGAAAGCTTTATATAAATAATAACATCCGAAAGCGATTACACCTGCACCAATCGTTCCCACTAACCATTGTCCGAAAGGTTGATTCAGTAAACGTGCAGTCCAATCTTGCTTGCTATCTCCGTTGCCACCACTTGAAGAACTTCCCATAATAATTTGTACCGCAGTCCAAGCCAAAGCAGTATAAGCCAAACCATTGGCGACATAAGTAAATCTTGTGGCTATACCTTTAAAATCGTTACCTTTATTTTCGGGATTGTTGATTGCTTCGACAAAACGCCACATTGCATAACTCATCAAACCGATAGCAACCAAAGCAAGTAAAAATTGACCAAACGGTTGCTTTACCAGCGTTGTCAAAGCCCCTTCTGTATTGGTAGTTCTTCCTCCTCTACCGAAAGTCGTTTGTACTGCCAACAATCCGACAATAAAGTAAACTGCTCCTTTTGAAGCGTAACCAAACCGTGCCAATCGCTCAATCCAGGCCGCGGGATGGTGTGATATCTGTTGCGTCATAGTTTTGATAAACGATAGCTATTATTTATCTACCCACATAAAACGACCACACACATCTACCTCTAGAACAATCCAAAGTATAGATATTTAGAAGGTTAAAGGTCTGGATGTTAAAGCTAAAATAAATCCTAACTCCTAACTCCTAACTCTCAACTCCTAACTCCTTATCCCAGTAATATAAGTAAGTAGTTTCAACTAAAAGTTATGGAAGGTTCTTGGCAACACGAGTACATTACTACTAATGGGGTAAATTTACACTATGTAACCCAAGGAAATGGTCCTTTGATGTTAATGCTTCACGGATTTCCAGAGTTTTGG
>JBCBQE010000782.1:0-3604 GCA_039820385.1 Cyanobacteria bacterium J06635_10 | reverse complement strand
CTGGCGAAAGTAATACTTTCGCCAGCCTATCAATAGCATGTTACATATTGTAACTACCATCTTACTGTTGGACTATTGATAATAGCATCAATAAGAGTCAAAAACATTGCGGAATATTTAGATAAGTAAAGTTTTTTGTATCGAAATATTTAATTAGGAATAGAATAAACGATGATTTAGGATTATATAAGCGAATTTTTGAATCTAAAATTGCAAAACTAATTAATTTCGTTACCTTGAAAGGAAGAAAAACCTTTATATTCTTCTGCACTTTCCTTTGCACTCTGAGGCTGTAAAATAATAATTCCGATGCGTACGCAAAGCGCATGCCCAAGGCCGCTGAGCTTATCGCCAATCAAAATTCCCGATCGGCAGATCGCCAATCGGGAATAAAAAAATCAACTTTCTAGAACTAATGTTCTAGCTATTCCAAATTCTATTTCTTCACAGCTTCACGTTCTTTTACTTCCTTAATCACTTCATCCGCAACATTCCTTGGACATGGTGCGTAGTGATCGAATTCCATGGAAAATTGACCGCGGCCGGAAGTCATAGTACGTAAATCGCCAATGTAACCAAACATTTCGCTTAGGGGTACTTCTGCTTTGATCCTAACCCCTGTAGCACCTGGATCTTGGGATTTAATCATACCACGACGACGGTTTAAGTCACCAATTACATCACCAACGTGATCGTCAGGTGTAAACACATCAACGTTCATAATTGGCTCAAGTAGCTGAGGGCCAGCTTTTGGTAAAGATTGACGATAACCAGATTTTGCAGCAATTTCAAAGGCGATCGCACTGGAGTCAACTGGGTGGAAAGCACCGTCAGTTAAGGTAAATTTCACATCTACTAAGGGGAATCCAGCTAAAACGCCTTTGTCAATACTGCTTTCAAAACCCTTTTGTACTGCGGGCCAAAATTCCCTAGGTACGTTACCACCAGTTACTTTTGACTCGAATTGGAAACCAGTACCGGCTTCACCGGGTTCGATTGTATAATCAATTTTACCGAATTGACCGGAACCACCGGATTGCTTCTTGTGGGTGTAGCTGTCATTGATTGGCTTGGTAATGGATTCGCGATAGGCTACCTGGGGTTTACCAACTTCTACTTCAACACCGTGAGTGCGCTTGAGGATATCAACTTTAATATCCAGGTGTAATTCTCCCATCCCCTTAATAATTACTTCACCGCTTTCTTGATCGGTTTCAACCTGGAAGGAAGGATCTTCCTGAACCATCTTGCTCAAAGCCATACCCATTTTCTCGGAACTACCTTTTTTGGTTGGTGTCACAGAAATGGAGATGACGGGATCTGGGAAGACCATTGGTTCGAGAGTTGCGGGCTGTTTTGGATCGCATAAAGTATGTCCGGTTTGGACATTCTTCATACCTACAATCGCCACAATGTCCCCAGCTTGAGCGGAGTTAATTTCCTCGCGGGAATCGGCGTGCATCTCCACAAGACGGCTGACACGCTCGGTTTTACCAGTGTAAGTATTGAGGATGGTTTCACCTTTTGATAAAGTACCGGAATATATCCGAGTAAAGGTTAAAGCACCAAAGCGATCGTCCATGATTTTGAATGCCAGGGCTCGCAATGGTTTTTCTGGGTCAACTATAGCGAATTCGCCGGTTTCATTACCTTCAAGGTCAACTTCTGGCTGGGGTTTAACTTCTTTGGGGTTAGGTAAGTAGTCAACAACAGCATCAAGTACTAATTGGACCCCTTTATTCTTAAAAGAAGAACCGCAGTAAGTGGGGAAGAATGCTAATTCCCTGGTACCTTGACGGATACAGCGCTTCAAATCATCAATGGATACTTCTTCACCTTCAAGATACTTTTCCATCAACACATCATCTTGTTCCACAGCCATTTCAACGAGCTGCTCGCGCCAAGTTTCCACATCATCCTTCATGTCTTCGGGGACTTCTTTAATTTCGTAATTCATGGGATCCCCTGAGTCATCCCACACCCAAGCTTTACGAGTTAGTAAGTCAACAACACCAACAAAATCGCTTTCAGTACCGATGGGTAAAACCATTACTAAAGGCTTCGCAGCAAGTACATCTTCTACCTGCTTGACAACCCGGTAGAAATCTGCTCCGATACGATCGAGTTTATTGACGTAAATAATTCGTGCAACTTCAGAGTCATTAGCATAGCGCCAGTTCGTTTCCGACTGGGGTTCCACACCACCAGAGCCACAAAAAACGCCGATTCCGCCATCAAGAACCTTGAGAGAACGATATACCTCAATTGTGAAATCAACGTGCCCTGGGGTGTCGATGATATTCAACTGGTGTTCGTTCCAGAAGCAGCTTGTTGCAGCGGATTGAATCGTAATACCCCGCTCTTGCTCCTGATCCATGAAGTCCGTTGTCGCCGCACCTTCATGAACCTCACCGATTTTGTGGATTTTACCGGTAAGCTTCAGAATTCTTTCAGTTGTAGTTGTTTTTCCTGCATCAACGTGAGCGAAGATGCCGATATTTCGATAACGAGTGAGGTCTTTCATATTTGACTATATAACTAGGTGCTTGATCTAATTGGCGACTACCCTCAAGTAGTACTCAAAGGGAATCGGCGAAGAATCGTAGCCAGCAAGGGCTGGAACTCTACTATCTGGGACATTTTAAGTCCTTTTATCTTGATGGTGACTATACCATTTGTTAAGTAATTATAAATTATTTACATGTTAAGGTGAAATAGTTTTATGTAGTGTTAGCCGACTTTTTCACCAAGGAAAGACGAAAGGCTAAGTTATTTATACTGTTGTTTTTCAATTATTTTGGTTATTTTCAAAATAATTGTCAAATTTTATACTTTTTCATCTTTAAGATTCCATAATTTATCAAGATTGGTGAAGGTAATGGGAATTAATCAGATTTGATATTGTTAGTTTTTTGCGCGATCGCTTCGCGCATGGGTGCCCGTTAACTAAAAATTGGGTATCTCGTTATAAAGCTGGTGAATTTGAAGCGGTTTGGCGAGAATTGAAAAATTTGGGTGAGATTAAAGACGAATCGAGAAAGAATGAAGCTCTTGCAGTCGCTCGGGAAATAATGAAGCTAGTTAAATACAATTTAAATATTATCGCAAATAATTTAATTCAGCTTGGCTTTGAGTTTGTAGAATCGGAAAAGGTATTAGTACCGGCTAAATCCAATGCTTCTCAATATCTTGACGAGTTTGAGCAGCAATGGGGAATCCTACCGTTTTCGGTTCGTGCTTGGTATGAAGAAATCCACTCAGTTAATTTATCACCGTTGAAAAAGTTATCCAAAAATTCCCTTCAATTCCTAGATTCCGAATCGGTAATATTAGAATTCTGGGACAACTGTGAATATGAAAATATGTTTCATGCGGTTTCCGATGTTGATGAAGTAGGTTGGTATCCGCGAGAAATTCATGTTTTTAGTTTAGAAGATATCTTAGCAAGAGGTATTGAAGCAGACGAAGAATTTAGAAAGGAGTGGGAAGAAGGAAAAGTTGATGAATGGACAATAAATTATTTTATTGAAAGAGGACTTGACCCAACTAAAACACCATTACCTATAGAATTTTTATTACTCGCGCACATTCCAACTGATAAAAA
>JBCBQE010000781.1:0-3607 GCA_039820385.1 Cyanobacteria bacterium J06635_10 | reverse complement strand
TAACAAATTAATCAAAAAGAAACACTTAATTCCAGATATATGATTTCTCGAATACAAGCTTTTAAATATCGCTGCTTTGAGCAACTTGACATGAAAGTAGGTGATTATCATGTTTTAGCTGGTGCCAATGGTACGGGTAAAAGTACTTTATTAGATATACCTTTATTACTTGGCGAAATTTTATCGCGGGGTTTAATACCTGCTTTTTTAGAATCTCCTGCTATTGGTAGCAGTCCCAGAGCGCAAAGTTTACAGGAATTAGTTCATTATAGAAGAGGAGAATATTTTGGTTTTGCTATAGAAGCTAATTTACCTGAAGAAATTATTCATGATTTACTTCAAGATTCTTTACTCAAAGTACAACAAGATAGCAAGCAACGTCCTCATTGTTTGCGTTATGAAATCAGATTTAAAATATTTAATAAAATTGAACTTCATGTAACCGATGAATTTCTTTATCTTCTCCCCGAAGAAGTCTATGAATCTGAAAAAGATGAAGTAATAGGAGAACACCTTCCTCATCCCTGGCAAAAAATTATTGATAGAACAAATGGTAGTCCAGTTATTTTAAAATCGGAATTACATAACACAAATAAATCAAGATTAAACTTAGAACCCCAGGAATTAGCTTTAGCAAATGTGGTAAAAGATTTAACAAATTTTCCTGCAACTAATTGGTTTATAGACCTGTTGAAAAAAGGGGTAATGCGTTATGAGCCCAGTTGGGAAATGTTGCGAAAAGCTTGTCCTCCAGGTCAGCCAAAAAATTTACGCCCTGATGCTGCTAATTTACCTTGGCTGGTAATGAATTTACAACAAAAAGAACCAGATTTATTTGAGGCTTGGGTAGAGCATATCAAAATGGCTTTACCTAATAGTGTCAAAATAGAAGCGATTCAAAGAGAAGAAGATTATCATGCTTATCTCAAGTTAACTTATGTAGGGAACCATGTGGTTACATCTTCGGGATTGTCTTATGGAACTCTACATATTTTAGCTTTGACTATTCTGCCTTATTTACCTAAAGTTGCTGATTTGATTTTTTTAGAAGAACCAGAAAACGGTATTCATCCCAGAGCAATAGAAGTAGTTTTACAATCTTTAAGTTCTGTATATAGTTCTCAAGTTTTTGTATCTACTCATTCTCCGGTAGTTTTAGCTCATACAGCCTTAGAATCGATTATTGTGATGCAAGCAAGTAACGAGAATGGTGCAAAAGCCATACAAGGAAAACAACATCCACGTTTACAAGATTGGCGAGGAGGTATTGATGTAGGTTCCTTGTTTGCTGCGGGAGTACTTGGATGAGAGATTGTATTTTTCTGCTAGCAGATAAAAACATGGAAGCTACATTTAATGGTTTTTAACCAGAGAAAAATTTTATTTGAGTCTAAAAATTAGCAATGCCGGAATTTGACCCGAGTCAAGATTTAATTGTAGATGAAAGTGGAAGTGACCCAGGAGTTTATACTCGCGCTCATGAATTTTTACGCCCCTACCAAAAGACACATCGTTATGCTGTTATAGCTTTGGATAATGCTTGGGAAAGTTCTCCTGGTGTAGAGAGTATTGAAAATACTATTAGTAACAATATGTTGAAGACTGGGTGGGAAGTAAATAATTTTATTGTAATTGTAATTGATCCAGAGTTAGAAGCTTGGATATTACAGGATACCCCTGTTGTAGAGCAAGCATTTAGATTTATACAAAAAAATTTATCTATGCGGGAATGGTTAGAACAAAGAGGTTTATGGGATGTTGATATGTCAAAACCTGCTGACCCGAAAAAAGCTGTGGAAGATGTTTTAAAAATATCCAAAACACCTCGTTCATCTGCTATTTATCGTCAAATTACGAATCGAGTTTCTGTTAAAAGATGTCAAGACCCAGCTTTTTTGAAACTTTGTAGTGCATTGCAACAATGGTTCCCATTTGATAGAACTCAGTGATTAAAATTACTAAACCCAAATTTATCACAAAGTTTGAACTTATAATTTTTGGTACTAATTTTTATTACCTATTAAAAAAACTATAAATGTTAAAATCTGAATGATGATATTAGATAAAAAGCAAACACTAAGTCAGAAAAAAATGCCAGCCATTATTAAACTTCAACTCTTCTTAGAAACTCTAGCAGAAATAATTTCTTTCCTTGATTTAGAAGAAAAATTTCAGCTTCAAGAAATAATTGACCAACAAATTTTTGAAGCCGAAGAAGCGCTTTACGAAGATGATGCACTTTCCACAGCAGAAATTCAAGCAGTTCGTGATGAATATGTTTCGGGCGAATCTATGACCATAAAAGAATATGTTACTAGTACCGCTGCGCGGAAGTCAAAATTCAAAAGTATTATAGGATAAGGATTTCAACCTTTGAAAACGGGTGCTTTATTTTCGCCATACTGTACTAGTAAATTTTTCACTATACTATTCATATCCAGCAGAACCTGATGACCGCTTATTCTCAGCTTCAAACATTTTGCTGTCCTGTTACTAAGTCGCGTAAAATAGTAGTAAAACGGAGTAATTAGAATGATATAAAAGAGTACTTTACAACGAATTAATCACAAATACTAATAAACTTGTAATGATATAATTAACCCTAGTTTAGCCCGTTCGGTCGAAACAGATGGCATTAAAGAAGAAGAAAGGCTACAACATAACTGTTTTATCGCAGGAAAACAAGCTTTGGACTAATGCTGGCATATTTACTGACTTTGAAGAAACCCAAGCTCTTTTCAATAAAGTTGTACACTACTTTTTTATGCTCATTAATACAGACCCTCAAGGCGCTGAACTTTCTAGCTCCAAAGAGCAGTGGCGATATTACGAAATGTTAGTTAAGGGTAATACAAAGCAATATCCCTTACCCTCGGAGTTCAAAGGTTTTCCTGCTGTACTGATGAGAGCGGCTATTCGCAAAGCATTAGGAGCCTACTTTTCTTGGCAGTCAAATTACCATAAGTGGATTCACCGACCAAAACGACATAAACATCACAGACCTCCTGTACAACCTAGAAGTTTTAACTTTTCCTTACAATACGACAAAGGAATGTGGAAGGATGATACGGGTTCCGAAGTTGTTTTGAAAGTTTTAATAAATGGTCAATGGTACTGGATAAAATTTCATTATAACGGTGCTACTTTTGGTTCCCAATGGGTAAAAGGCTCTCCCTCTATAGTGTGTAAAAGAGGGATGATGTTTATAACCTTTCCCCATGAAAAATATATTCCGGCAACAGGAGGTTTAAAAACAATCTGCCAGCAAGATAAACTTAGATTTGCGGCAGTAGATATAGATTTAGATATTCACGCAGCTATAGTTTCTATCTTAGAACTCGAAGATAATTCTGTTCGGGAAGTAGCAAGACATTTCATTAAAAATCCCAAAGGAATTAATCTGATTGATGAGAGATTTAGGTAGAATCGCCCAAACTATGCAAAAAACAGGCATCATTCACTCAAACTTTTGTTTTAAACAATGGGAGCATCTTCGACTGCGTGAGAAAGATATGGGTTACAAGGTAGCTCGTCAAATTACTAATTTAGCCTTTGGTTACGAATGTAAGTTCATTGCCTTCGAGCATCTGGGGAACTTACCTTTAGA
>JBCBQE010000780.1:0-3610 GCA_039820385.1 Cyanobacteria bacterium J06635_10 | reverse complement strand
TTTGAACGTAATAATAAGGGTTATAATGTCACAGCACCCTACAAAAAAATATGCCAGTTGCGTAAGTCCTATTTATAGTTAATAATTAACTGCCATTCAATAACAGTTAACTATTAACTATAATTATCAACTAGTTCTTACCAAACTGTTTTTGATAAACAATTTCTTCCTGTTCGGTTTCAACTTTCAAATCAGAACGAGGGTAGGCGACGCAAAGCAATGCGAAACCTTCTTTTTGTAAATCTAGATTAACTCCCATACCGTCACTTTGCTCTACACTACCACCATTGGTGATTTTAGCGGCACAGGTGGTACAAACACCAGCATGACAAGAAGAGGGCAAATCCAAGCCTGCTTCGTCGGCTACGGATAGAATTGTTTTATCTTCAGGCACCTGTAAAGTGTGTGTTTTACCTTGATGGATGAATTCAACGGTATATGTTTGTGTCATATACAATATTATATGGTATTGCGTCATCAGTATAATACTGAATATTTGATATCATCAATAAGCTCACGATTTAATTCTTAAGCAGTATATAAGAATTATTTTCAATTAAATAAATTTGCCGACATTGGCTATACAGTAAGAATAAGTCCTTGTGAGAAAATTATAAAATGGTTCTATGAGTTTCTTTTTATTTCCGAGATAAAAATTTTCTAAATTAATTTTCTTCAAAGAAATAAAAGTATCTATATACACATTAGTTTCCTGGCTTATATCTATGAGGTGAATAATGCTTATAACTAGCTGCTAAAAATTTTTGAAGACTTTCGCTCTGGCAAGAATAGTAAATATATTGCCACAGAAGAAAGCAGTCTCAACCTGCTATAAATTGTTCATTAGTAGCTAATTATTAGATTTATCAAAAACTGTTTTTGGAAATATTTAAATGATAGTTCGTATAGCATAAAACAAGATATATCTCACAATTACTTAGAAGTATATCTCTAGATTAACTCCAGAATTTTGAAGAAAAGTTAATCTAAAAAGTAAAGTAAAGAATAAATATTCAAATATAAGTTTGAAATTGTATCGATGGAGATGAAAATGCTAGAATCGTATCGCCAACACGCACAAGAAAGAGCGGCATTAGGGATTCCTCCTTTACCATTGGATGCAAAACAAACATCTGATTTGTGTAACTTGATGATAAATCCACCGGCAGGTGAAGAGGAAAATTTACTGTATTTGTTGCGAGAAAGAGTTTCCCCTGGAGTAGATCCAGCAGCTTATGTAAAGGCTGGATTCCTGACTGGGATTGCTAAAGAAGAAATCGATTGTCCTTTAATTTCACCCATCGAAGCTGTTCAAATGCTGGGTAGCATGGTGGGTGGTTACAACGTTCAGTCTTTGATTGAATTGTTACAAACTGCCACTGTATCGGTATCTGAGTCTTCCGAAACGCCTTTGGTGATGGGTGGTGAAGGTAAAGAGCCCATCGCAGCCTACGCAGCAAAAGCTCTAAGTAAAACGCTGTTAGTTTACGATGCTTTTCACGATATTTTGGAATTGTCCAAAACCAACCCTTATGCCAAGCGAGTAATTGATTCCTGGGCAGAAGCGGAATGGTTTACAATTCGTCCAGAAGTACCCGAATCAATTACCGTTACTGTTTTCAAAGTTCCTGGCGAAACCAACACTGACGATTTATCCCCGGCGACTCACGCTACCACACGCCCGGATATTCCCCTTCACGCTTTGGCAATGTTGGAAAATGCCATGCCTGAAGGGTTAAAAATTATTGCGGAGTTGAAAGAAAAAGGACATCCTGTGGCATATGTCGGGGATGTGGTGGGAACTGGCTCTTCTCGTAAATCGGCAATTAATTCCGTATTGTGGCATTTAGGAGCAGATATTCCTTTTGTACCGAATAAGCGAGCCGGAGGATATATTTTAGGCAGTAGTATAGCGCCAATATTTTTCAACACCGCTGAAGATGCGGGAGCTTTACCCATCGAGTGCGATGTCACTAAGATGGAAACGGGTATGGTAATTACGATCTATCCCTACAAAGGAGAAATTACCAACGAAAACGGGGAAGTAATTTCCACCTTTAAGCTAAAACCCGATACAATTCTGGATGAAGTACGCGCTGGTGGAAGAATTCCGTTATTAATCGGACGTGCTCTTACTGATAAAATCCGCGAAGCATTAAATTTAGAACCCAGTACCTTATTTATTCGTCCCCAAGCAGCACAAGATGGCGGTAAAGGTTTTACTTTAGCGCAAAAAATGGTTGGCAAAGCTTGCGGTTTACCAGGAGTACTTCCCGGTATGTCTTGCGAACCGATTATGACTACCGTTGGTTCTCAGGATACCACGGGACCGATGACTCGTGATGAATTAAAAGAACTTGCTTGTTTGGGTTTCTCCGCTGACTTGGTAATGCAAAGTTTTTGTCATACAGCAGCTTATCCCAAACCCGTTGACGTACAAACTCACAAAGAATTACCAGACTTTTTCTCACAACGCGGCGGTGTGGCTTTACGTCCTGGCGATGGTATTATTCACTCGTGGTTAAACAGGATGCTGTTACCAGATACAGTAGGTACTGGTGGCGACTCCCATACTCGTTTTCCCTTGGGAATATCCTTCCCCGCAGGTTCAGGATTAGTAGCATTTGCAGCAGCTTTGGGTGTGATGCCTTTGGATATGCCAGAATCAGTTTTGGTAAGATTTAAAGGCGAATTGCAACCCGGTGTTACTTTACGAGATGTTGTAAATGCAATTCCCTACGTCGCAATTCAAAAAGGTTTGTTGACGGTAGAGAAAAAGAACAAGAAAAACGTCTTCGCCGGAAGAATAATGGAAATAGAAGGCTTGCCAGATTTAAAAGTAGAGCAAGCATTTGAATTAACAGATGCCAGCGCCGAACGTTCTTGTGCTGGTTGTACTATTAAACTAAGCGAATCAACTGTTGCAGAATATTTACGTTCAAATATCGCCTTATTAAAGAATATGGCAGCGAGGGGTTATCAAGATCCTCGTACCATTATCCGTCGCGTCGCCAAAATGGAAGAATGGTTGGCGAATCCAGAATTAATGTCAGGTGATGAGAATGCGGAATATGCAGAAATCATCGAAATTGATTTAAACGAAATTAAAGAACCAATAGTAGCCGCACCCAATGACCCCGATAATGTAAAATTACTATCGGAAGTAGTCGGCGATAAAGTAGACGAAGTGTTCATTGGTTCTTGCATGACAAATATTGGACACTATCGCGCTGCTGCGAAGGTATTAGAAAACTCCGGAAAAGTTACCACCCAATTGTGGATTTGTCCTCCTACCCGCATGGATGAAAAGCAATTGAAAGAAGAAGGTATTTACGAAGTATTTGATGGTGCAAATGCGCGGACAGAAATGCCTGGTTGTAGCTTATGTATGGGTAATCAAGCAAGAGTAGAAGATAATGCGACGGTGTTTTCAACATCTACGAGAAACTTCAATAATCGTATGGGTAAAGGCGCACAAGTTTATCTTGGTTCCGCTGAATTAGCAGCAGTTTGTGGAGCAAAAGAATCTTCTGCGTTATAAGAAGCAGAAGCACAGCTTGTGAAAATAAAACTTCCAAATAAGAGACTCAAGAGTAAACTTGTTTTACCT
>JBCBQE010000779.1:0-3611 GCA_039820385.1 Cyanobacteria bacterium J06635_10 | reverse complement strand
GGCTTTTGAAAACTGGTTGGAATCAAGAGGTAATTCTTATACTATAAATCGGGAAGAATGTACAATTTTTCAACCTGCTTTGGCAAATTTAATTCCCGCAGTTGCTAATTTAAAAGTCGGTGATTTTAAAGTTTGTCTAATTACCCCTGGTAGTTTCATCGACGAACAAATTACTATACCTAGAGCCGCCGTCGATTTACCAGAATATATTCCTCATTTTTATGTTTTAGTAGAAGTTTTAGAAGAAGAGGAAAAAGCAGTTATTCAAGGATTTATATCTTATAAAGAATTATCAGAAAGACAGCAAAGCGTTAATTTAGAGCCAGAATCAGATTGGACATACGAACTACCTTTAACTTGGTTTTGTAACGAACCAGACAGATTATTATTATATTTACGTTGTTTAGAACCATCAGCTATTCCTTTACCTGTAATATCTACAAATCGTACTCAAACTTTAGAATTAGCGAAAAAAGAACTGATAGAAGTATTACCTCAAATAAAGACAAAAGAACTTTGGGAAATCTTGTCATGGAATAGTGCGATCGCCATTTTTACTTGTGGGGAATTAATCGATTGGATATACAATTTACAGACTTTAGAAATATCCACAACATCTTCACAACAACACCTATCAGATATATTCCAATTAATTACCCAACCAGCAATTAATGTGGGACGTTGGTTATGGAATGAATTGGATGATTTAGCCCAAGGTACTTGGAATTTATTACCTAATATTACACCACAACCAGTAATGCGAAGTCCTGTAGAAGAATTTACAGTAATTAGCTCGCAACTACAACAACAAGGCTTAGAAATTCCCGTACAAGCTAGAGGTGCTTATCAAAATTTATCTTTAGCTGGGGTTCCCTTACGCTTATATGCTGTAACTTGGCATTTGTTATCAGAATTAGAACCCAATTCATGGACATTATTATTAATTTTAGGTACCCCAGCATTAGAAAGTTTACCGCATAATTTAAAATTAAGAGTTAGCGATCAAACTGGAATTTTGGTAGAACAAGAAGTTAATCCAGAATTAGGAAATACTTATTTATTTACGAGAGTTGTTGGTAATTTTGATGAAAAGTTTTTAGTGACTATTAGTTTGGGTGATGGAGTTGAGATGACATTGCCGAGTTTTGCGTTTGATATGAGTCGATAACCCCACCACGCCAGTTGCACATCCAGGAAACCTGGTGCAGCACTGGCTCCCTAGCCCCTCTCCTTATTAATGAGAGGGGAACAATATTGTAGGGTGTGTTATGGCTATGAAATGTTAGCCGAATAAACAGGTATGATATCGTTTTGCCGTAACGCACCATCGGTAACCTCACCACGCCAGTTGCACATCCAGGAAACCTGGTGCAGCACTGGCTCCCTAGCCCCTCTCCTTATTAATGAGAGGGGAACAATATTGTAGGGTGTGTTACGGCTACGTAATGTTAACAAAATAAACAGGTATGATATCGTTTTGCCGTAACGCACCATCGGTAATTTCAACGACATTGCCAAGTTTTGCGTTTGATATGAGTCGATATACAAAACCCGAGCCCCTCTCCTTATTAATGAGAGGGGGATTTTGTAGGGTGTGTTACGGCTATGAAATGTTAACAAAATAAATAGATATGATATGGTTTTGCCGTAACGCACCATCGGTAATGCACCATCGTAATTTTTATAAATCAACATTACCTGCTTGAAATATCTGGTTAGCAGTTAAATTTAATTCGGGAAAAGTAGGAGAAATAATACGTTCATCATCTCGGAATTGATTAAGCTGATATTCGTTATCAATTAACTGATAAATTGAAATAGTCGGCTGTTTTGGATTACCTATAAACTTTCGTCCACCCAATCCTAAATAATCAATAATCCAATATTCAGGAATACCAATTTCCTCGTATTCTCCAAGCTTTCTGTAATAATCATCACGCCAATTAGTACTTACAACTTCTATTACCAAAGGAATTGATGTTCCTAACTCAACCGTAGAATATTTTTTCCAAAGAGGTTCTGAAGTTAAATTAGAACGATTTAAAAGTAACACATCAGGTGAATAGGAAGACTCGCTACTAGAGGATTTTACTAAAGCTTGTTTGGGGATAAAATAAGGTAAGTCTAATCGGTCAAACTCTATAGTTAATTTTCTAGCTGAAAAACCAATAACCTCTTCATGTCCCCCTATTGGTTGCGACATCTCAACTATTGCTCCATTATGCAGTTCATAATGTCCGTTTTCTGGTTTCCACTCTACAAATTCTTCAACCGTTAACTGCTTTTCTACGATTTGTGTCATCAGGTTTTTGATTCTTAATGAAATGATATTACAGTTATTAAGTTTATTTTGGCAAAATTTTAGATATAGCAGTTTTCGGTTAAATTCAATACACGAAGGAACCTCACCCCTAGCCCCTCTCCTTGTTAATGAGAGGGGGATAATTGTAGGGTGTGTTACGGCTACGTAATCTTAACTGAATAAACAGGTATATTATCATTTTGCCGTAACGCACCATCGGTAATTTTGAGAAGCGAAATTCAACGACTTTACCTCACCCCTAGCCCCTCCCCTCTTGAAGGGAGGGGGATTTTTTCGGGTGTGTTATGGCTATGAAATGTTAGCCGAATAAACAGGTATGATATCGTTTTGCCGTAACGCACCATCGGTAATATTGAGATCAGGCAGCGCAACTACGAACTCAAAAACTGCATAACCCCCAAACTCCCAGATATATACGTAAATGTAACGCAGTAATCTTTATTTGTCTCAGTACAAACACTAGCGTTATTGTAGTTTATATATCTTAAGAGAGTTTAGTCTATGTATTCCCGGTTAAAATTATTCAGCTTAATGTCCGTTAGCTTGATATTTTCACTGAGTCTCCCGGTATACGGGGAAACTTCATCACGGTTGTTGAATCAAAACATCTCTTCTTCGATTGCTCAAAACTCTACAACAGAAGCAGATAAGCTATTTGAGCAAGGTGTGCAAGAATATCGTCGTGGGAAGTATCCTCAAGCGCTTAAAACCTATGAAAGAGTGCTGACAATACGACGACAACAAGGAGATAAAGCGGGAATTGCTCAAACTCTCAATAATATCGGGGAAGTTTATTTATCGTTAATCAAAGATGATAAAGCTTTGGAAGTTTTACAACAAGCTTTAGCTATTCGTCGTGAGATAAAAGATAGAAAAGGAGAGGGAGAAACTTTAGATAATCTTGGTACGGCTTACTTTGATAAAAAGCAATATGACAAAGCTTTGAACACTTTACAACAAGCTTTAGTTATTCGCAAAGAAGTAAAAGATAGGGCTGGAGAAGGTGAAACTCTTGGTAAAATTGGAAATGTTTACAATTTTGGCTTTAAGAAATATTCCCAAGCATTAGAATATTTACAACAAGCGTTAGCAATACATAAAGAAGTAGGGGATAAATATCAAGCAGGAAGCACACTGTTTAGAATAGGATTGCTTTATGAGGAGAAGAAAGACTATTCCCGTACTTTTAAATGGTATGAGAAGGCGTTAGTTACAAGCAGAGAATCTGGTAATCGTGCTGTCGAGCGCAACACTTTAATGAGAATAGGTTTATTGTATTACGAGCAGG
>JBCBQE010000778.1:0-3612 GCA_039820385.1 Cyanobacteria bacterium J06635_10 | reverse complement strand
CCCCCAGCGTGCTTTGTGGGCTTACCGGGGGAGACAGTTATCAGGGTGCATCTACCAATTCTATGTACTGCATCTAACAGCTTGTTTCCGGATAAAACTGTATAAATGTGCTTGGGTGCCAATTTCTTGCATACAAAAATCCCCCAGCGTGCTTTGTGGGCTTACCGGGGGAGACAGTTATCAGGGTGCATCTACCAATAAAATGTTCTATATAAAACTCTTAATTTCCGGATAAAATATAAAAATTAGTATTTATGGTGGTGAAAAGCATAAAAAAGCCCCTAGTGGAAGGCAGTCAACTAGGGGAGTGAGTTATCAGGGTGCATCTACCAATAAAGTGTTCTATAGTTAACCAGTATCTTCCGGATAAAATTTTCAAAATGCTGATAAGAGTTGTATAGCAAGCAACTTATATTGATGCAGTCCTATCTGTCTGCATTTGATCGAGGCATTTCTATAATAAATTTCTTAGGCTTCGATGATAACGAAACGGTGGTGTTGTAGTTTATTGGCTATATGCCGTGTTTATTATTTTTGCAGTTTTATAATGCATCTCCCAATCGTTGACGTTTATTAGCAATAAAAAACTCCAGCAAATATTAGTTTTACTGAGGAATTAAAGATTGAGGTGCATATATAACTAAGTTAGTTCTAGGCACATTTAGTTCAATCCGGATAAAGTTGTAAAAGTGGAGAAGCGAAAAAACCACTTTATTTTCAGAAACATGGAAGCAGGCAGATGCATCTAATGTATCAGGAAGAGCGAAACATAGACTTGAAACTAAAGCGTTCCCAACCAGATAAGTTAGGTAAACAGGAGAAGTTGTGACCCAGGAATTTCACATTTCCGTAACCCCAGTAGGGCAAAACGACTACTTGGTGCGGACGGAACAAGTCGCCCCTGGGGTACCCTTAGCAGAAGAACTGGTAAGGTGGCCGGTGGCTGATTGGTTAGCGGCTGCTGGGAGTTTGATGAACGACCCATTGCAGTCGGTATTGCAGGGTGATCCGATGGCGCTTAGCGCCTCTCTCGAAGAGACAAATGCAAGGAACTCAGTCAACTTAGTCGCACTGGGCCAGCAACTTTATAATGCCCTATTTCAAGGCACTCTTAGAGACAGTTGGATCACCGCACAGGGCATTGCTCAAAACCACCAACAGGTATTGCGCCTACGTTTGGGGTTAAAAGATACTAAGCTGGCTCGTCTTCCTTGGGAAGTAATGCACGCTAGCGATCGCCCTATTGCCACCGGGCCTTATATTGCTTTTTCTCGCTATCAAAGCGGAATGAGTGGAACATCTCGCCTACCATCAAGGAACATACCACAGTTCTCAACGAATGGTGGTATCAAAGTATTAATGGTGATTGCTTCTCCTGCTGATCAAGTGCGTCTTAATCTGTTGAAACAGGAAGCTATAAGACTGCAAGCGGAACTCGAACGCAAAACGCAAAGTGGCGATCATCTTCCAGAAATTGAACTCTCGGTACTCGAACAGCCCGGAAGAGAAGAATTAACCCAAGCTTTAGAACAAGGAAACTATCACGTTCTACACTATTCTGGTCACAGTAATTTTGGTGCAAACGGCGGCGAAATTTACTTAGTCAGTGCTAGAACAGGTTTAACCGAAACTCTCACTGGCGATGATTTAGCTGGCTTGTTGGTTAACAATAATATCCAAATGGCAGTATTTAACTCCTGTTTGGGAACCTATGCTGCAACTTCACATAGCAATCCAGATACGGGACAGCGCAATCTCACTGAAACTTTGGTTAAGCGTGGTATCAAAAGCGTTTTGGCAATGTCCGAACGCATTCCTGATGAGGTGGCATTAACTTTAACACAATTATTTTACCGGAATTTATCTCAGGGATATGCGGTAGATTCCTGTGTGAGTCGAATGCGTCAGGGATTAATTTCTGCTTACAGTTCCCATCAAATGTATTGGGCGCTACCAATATTATATCTCCAGCCAGAATTTGATGGTTATTTAGATCCAGAAGTTTACTTACCCCAAGCTGGAGAATTATTTAACGAATACGATTCTGCAATCGCTCCAAAATCAAGGGTTTACTCTCCCGCTTCCAATCTTAATTCCGATCTGGTACCAATTGACGGAGGAATGAATTCCTATGAAGTAGAAGGGGATTCTGACTTAGATTGGTTAGGTGAAAATACTTGGGGAGACCTAGTTGAGGAAATCGAATACAATGATCCAAGCTATTCAGAAGATTCTGCAATAGTTGCGGATTTATTCCGTGAGTTGGACGATCAAAAAACTTCAACGGAAACTCAAATGTCTGCTGAGTTAGTACAGCCGTTTGCAGAACAACCCCAACAGAAACAACTATCCCTAGAAGGTAATTACCAATCTGAGGATACTTTGATATGGAATGAAAGGGAATACCCATCACAAATTGGTTCTAAGGGCGGCGTTGCAACTAATGAAACCTCCTTGCAAAGTAGCTTTACACAAGATTGGGAACAAGATAATCGGGTTACTACCACATCGGCAGCAAAAATCGCAGCCAAAAAGCACAAACAAAAGCAGCGTTTGACAGTTCTTGGTATTGTAGCGATCGCTGCTATAGCAACTATTGGAGGTATCGATTATTGGCGAAGTCAGCAAGAATCCCCTATTCCTTTAGTTGCTGTAGAAACAGGAAATCCGGACGAACCCCTATTTAATCCTAAAACCGAAAGCACCGAAGTTGTTACTGAATACGCTACTAAAAAGTTAAGCCAAGGCAAGATTAACGCTGGACTAAAATCTGTTGAAGAATTGCTGAATCGTGGTGCATTGAGTAATGCCGAAACCGCATTAGAAAATATTGGTAAAGAACAAATTAAAAATCCATATGTAAACTTTATCAAAGGACGTTTGGCGTGGCAATTTGTCCAAAAAGGCGATAAAAAATACAGTATCGATGATGCTCGTCGTTACTGGGAAACTGCTGCTCAAAATAACCCAAATTCGTTTTCGTATAAAAATGCTTTAGGCTTTGCTTACTATGCCGAAGGTAAGTTAAACCGTGCTAATGATTCTTGGTTGAAAGCTTTAGACTTAGCTTTTAAAAAGCAATCTACGCAAAATGTATCCAATTCACATAGTTTTATGTCTGTTCCGCAAGTAGTTGATGGAGACGCTTTAACAGCCTATGCTGGACTGGCTTTAAGTCTATATCAATCTTCCCATAATCAACCTTCTGATAAAAAGATGAAATATTTGAACGAAGCGATCAAACTTCGCCGTATGGTGATGAAGGATGGCTCGGGAAGTTTTCAAAAAAGTAGCTTAGCCCAAGATTGGTTGTGGACAGAAAAAGCGATTCAAGATTGGCAATCTTTGCTTAAACTCGATTCGATAAATTAGAATGTACTTTTAATTTATCAAATTTCATCCGAATCTATATCCTGTAAGTACAGTTGATTTTTTCAAAAAAATATTTCATAAATTAATTCATTTATTCACGTAAATTCTGATGATAAGATGTTATATGTAAATCTGATTGCAAAAAATCAGCGGATAATATTACGAGAGTTATTACAATTTAAATTGATTAGCAACCCGGTTTCTTCTAGTAATCGGGTTTCTAAGTATAATGGTTTTCAG
>JBCBQE010000777.1:0-3618 GCA_039820385.1 Cyanobacteria bacterium J06635_10 | reverse complement strand
AAATTAAATCTAGTTAATATAAACTATTTAGCGATTGAGTAGGTAACATCATGTTACATGCTTTGAGAGACGGCTGTTTAATTATTCAGTTAATCATATGAAAATCACCATCGGCTTCAATATTTTTGTCGTTATTGCGAACGCGGGCACCCACATTTACCTGAAATTACTTAGATTCCATTCAATGAATATTCTGTTATTTAATTAAGAAATACAACAATCTCAAGTTTTAGTTTTTAAGAAAATTTGGGTCAAAATTAAGACTCCGGAGTAGGGTAGTAGCATGTTAGTCATTTTAATCGAAGAGCAACTTATTGCCCCGAAAAAAGTTTGCTCCTCTTGTGTGCTTGCCGATCGAAGCGGTCAACCACGCTGGCATGAGGGTAAATTGCGCTGCGGTCAAGCTGTTAGTAAAATGACCGAGCAACAACCAGATTGGTACGAGTGTACGATGGGCTTTCGCATTGTCAATGTAGAATGATGTAATTTAACCAAAAAAACAAACGAAAAACCAAGTGACTGCGTTATTCTAGGTTCATATAGTCAGTGAAATCTAAACATAGGAGAACGCAGGATGACTTGGCGCGGGTCTACAACTGTTAAAGATAGAATTTTTGCTTGCTTACCTTATTTACTTCCCTTAGTTGAAGGAATAGCTTTCGGTAGCTATTTGTTTGCACAGTTTCCTCCCTTGAGATTAATTTTGATACCACTTTCACCTGCGATCGCAATTTACACCGGATTACCTTTCGCTGGACTGATTATCTTCTTTGCTTTATTCATGTTGGTCGTGCGAAATGAGAAAATCGCTCATTTTATTCGCTTCAATACAATGCAAGCTATTCTTTTAGACATTGTTCTATTTTTATGCCGTCTGTTGGTAAATGTTTTAAGTCCAGTTCCGGGTTCTAACTTTGCCATCGAAACCCTAGCCAATACTATTTTTATTGGCTTAGTAGCGGCTGTTGTATATTCTGTGGCTCAATCATTGATGGGTCGTTACGCAGAAATTCCCGCAATCTCTGATGCAGTTTATATGCAGGTACGTTGATTAAATACCCGAGTTGGTCCTGTTTAACTAGATTTTATTTACTAGCTGTGACAGTGTTTTCTAAACGACCAATACCTTCGATTTCCACGCGGACGCGATCGCCTAAATGTAATGGACCGACTCCTAGGGGTGTACCCGTTAGTACCACGTCGCCCGGTAGTAACGTCATGACCTGAGTTATGTAGGAGACGATGATTTCTGGGGAGAATACCATTTGGTCAATACAGGCAGATTGAATGGGATTTTTATCGTCATTCAAAAAAGTTTGCAATCTAGCACCAGGACTTAATTCTCTCACAATCCACGGTCCTAAAGGACAAAAAGTATCGAAACCTTTAGCACGCGTCCATTGTCCATCGCGTTTTTGTAAATCTCTTGCTGTGACATCATTGGCAATGGTATAACCCCAAATTTTGGTTTGAGCTGACTGTGGGCTGCATAAGTGCGCTGATTCGCCAATAATCAGCGCTAATTCTCCTTCATAATCAACCCGTTGCGTAACTTTCGGATATTGAATTTGAGCCTCTGAAGGTATAACGGAAGTGGGGGGCTTTAGAAAAATTAGGGGTTCGTCAGGTACACTTGTACCCATTTCTGCCGCATGATCTGCATAATTCTTGCCCACTGCAACAATTTTAGAAGGGGAGCAAGGAGTTAATATCTGGTAGCTATCTGGTTCCAATTTTAAATTGGTTGGTCTCCCGTGCAACCAAGGTGGAGCATCGAGTACTTGGACTTTTAAGTCAAGTTGTAGCAAACCATAATAAACTATCCCTTCAGCATTTTGAACTCGCACATAGCGCTGCGCCATAAGTTTGATTACTTCCTTTTCAATATCTTGAAAATATTTTTTACACAAAAGCAACTAGTATACCTTTGCTTTTGAAATAATTCAGCCAATATTTATACTGTGTAAACCTTAACCCGTAAACCAATAGCATAAGACACTCCATACCTCTGGCGAGCAAAAATTGCAATAACTTTGTTTATTGACTTTAAAAAAAGTTTATAATCCAATCTGGTGACAGCTTTAGCAAAAACACGCACATAATTGAAAATTGGTTCATTTGTCCTTCAGTTCATGAGTGGCAATCAAATCTCCCCGAGTTGGCATAGCTCGTTAAAATAGCATATTTGTCAAAATAAAGGGACATTGACGGGCACCCATTAGAAATTTTGTTAAAGAAGACAATTCTCATGGGTTGCCGCCAATTAAAATCAAAAACTGGTAAGATTATAAATCCTTGCTGCTTAAAATGTTTGTTTGCTCTCGTTCCGTATTGAAATTTCAGAACTCAGCATTTTTTTACATTGGCAGCCAAATGTCCAAAAGGAGATTGAAACTAATGACTACAGCTTACGAAACGATGTACATTTTGCGACCTGACTTGACAGACGAACAAGTCGGGCAGAATATTTCTAAGTATGAGAACATCATCAAAGAAAATGGTGCTGAAGATATCCAAACTCAAAATCGCGGTAAACGTCGTCTGGCTTATGAGATCAACAAACATCGGGATGGTATCTATGTCCAGATGAATTACTCTGCTAATGGCAGCACCATTTTTCCCTTAGAACGTGCTATGCGCTTAAGCGAAGAAGTAATTCGTTATTTAACTATCAAGCAGGAATTAGTAGAACCGGGGACAGTGACTGAAGAAGTATCGACAGCAGCAATCGCCCAAGAAAGATAATTCCTTTTCAATCAGAGCGCTGTAGAAGATTAAATTTTGGTGGTGGGTATTGTGAATAAAATTATCTTCCCCTATCCAAAATTTAATCTTTAAAAAAAGTAAAAAAAATATACCTTTTTTCCCTTGTCATTACGGCTAGGGATGTTAAATTAACAAATAATAACCTTTAATTGATTAACATACTTATCTCTCTAAGCGTGATAAATATTTATTAAGTAAACGATAAGACACTGTGAGCCAAACAGATAAATCAACCATCCAAGCTCTCTCCACTGAAGTATCGAAGTTGCGTACTGAGTTACAACTTCGAGACCAATTAGTGCAGCAGTTGTCTCAAGAGCTATTCCGACTGGTTAAGGGTAATACCGATTTCATGCCCGAACCAGAAGTTTCCGAACGTCATCAGAATGAATTAAATACTTTGCGAGAACAACTGCAAGCAGTGGAAGAACAGGTTGGTTTTTACCAGGAGCAGATTAGCACTCGCGATGGTGAAATTTATCAATTACGTCAGTCGGTTCAAGAATTAACTGACCGCAGTAGGATGTTAGAGCAAGTAGTGCAAGAATTACCTCAGATTTATCGTCATAAGTTTGAGGAACGGATGGCTCCGGTGAGAGAAAAGGTCGCTTTACTACAGCAGGAAAACCGTCAATTACAGGCTGAATTACAAAGTGTAAGTTACCGTTTGGCACTTAAGTCTCGCACAGCTTCTCATAGCGGTATTGATTTACCAAATTTCCCCCGTTCTACACCACCAGGCAATATTTCAACTGTACCAAATGGTTAGCAGAAGCTATCTGCCTGATAAATTATAGTATGCAAGTTACTTTTATTCTACTTTGAATCGAATTCATATTTAGGGTTTTTTAC
>JBCBQE010000776.1:0-3619 GCA_039820385.1 Cyanobacteria bacterium J06635_10 | reverse complement strand
ATTTCTAGATTACTATGAGACGCAATCGGTTGGATTTCTAGATTACTATGAGACGCAATCGGTTGAATTTCTATATTTTCTAGATTTTCCTGACTGAGAGTTGGCTCTAATGCAACTAATTGTTCTTTTGAATCAGTTATTTGATTGCGTGTTTCTTTTATTTTTTGTACTAAAGATAATTTAGGGCGATCGCTTTTCTCAGACTTTAAAGCAATCAGCGTATTCTCCGCTGCATAGTTTCGCTCCGAAACCAACTTTCGTAAACTAGCAGGTAACTTTTCATCACTACTTTCAGATACTTTTAAACCCGCTAATATATATTCCGCTGCATAATTCCGCTCATCTACTAACTGCTGCAACTTAGCGGACAAATTTGTATTAGTATCTTTAGCAGACTTTAAAGCAATTAAATTCTTATTCTTATTTCTTGCCTCAAAGGTTTTAACAATTCTTTTTAAACGAGCAGATTTACTATTGTCTTTGTGATCTTTGATTCCTGTAGCGATAAATTTTGTAGACTTTTTCTGCTTCTGTAAATCAGATTTTAAATCATCGGTAGATTCTGCACCTGCTACGAATGGGCATAACACCACACCCATAGTTCCTGCCATGGCACCTATTAACTTTAAATTGAAAATATTTACATGGCTTAATTGTCTTTTCATTTCTTTGCCTCCTCCGCAAAACTTGGAGTGACTGCGAAGTTCATTCTTACCATTCCACCGGGTTCTAAATTTACTAACCGTGATTGGCTGTTGCGTTCTTTAAATTTGACATTTGGAGCTAAAGTATAACCAGGTAAACTCTGTAAATCCAGAACACCTGTATGTTTACCAGGCAATACATTCTTGACTGAATATAAACCATCTGCATCCGTAGTAATACGGTTACCATTCTCTAGGAAAATTACAGCATTAGGAACTCCAGGTTCCCCTGGTTGTTGTTCGCCATCAAAGTTTTTATCTACAAAAACACGACCGATAATAGTACCGCAATCAGAAGTAATTCCAGGTCTAATTTTTAACAAATGTGTTGCCGGACCATCTTGAACAGCAAAATCATTATCAACACGTTCAGCGGTAACAGTAGCAGAGTTACGTCCAGAACCCCTTACCGCATCAGGATTTAATGTTGCAGCGTAAGCAATGTTAAGAACGCCACCTTCTTGTGGAATTGTTGCATCAGTACGGAAAGTTACAGTAGAACCATTAGTTTCACTAGTTATAGTAACTTCTTCACCCGCAATTTCACCACGAACCGATTCTGGTAAGAATTTAAATCCAAGAGGGAATTGATCGGTAACAACTACATCATTTAAACCAGAATCACCCGTATTTCTTAAAGAGAGACGATAAATAGTCGTATCTCCGGGTTCAGCAGTAGCGCGATCGCCAGTTTTAGTAATTGTAATTTGTTCTGTGGAACATAAACCTAAATTAAAACGCAGTGCTAAACTTAACCCTTCTCTTTCCGCATCCTGGATAACCAAAGCTCGATCGGAAATCTGACTATCTGAAAGTTGCTCGGCGCTCTCATTATTATCTAAAATAGTGATTGGCTGACCGTCAACAGCAGTAGCAACATAGCTAATAATATTATTATCCGCATCAAAAGCTGTAATTTCTAACCTTATTCGTCGCTCGGGGAAATTAGAATTCTCCGGAGGATTGATAACTAAAATATAAATGCGGCCAACATCAACTTGACCTTTTTCTGCGTCAAATAGGAAATTGTAAACCCCCCGTCTCTCTACACCATCAACACTTGCAACTCTTTCATTGCTTATCGGATAATTGTTAGTATTAGTTATATTCGGTTGTATACCTTGGGGTATATCGTTATTAGGATCGTCGTCAGTTGGGCTTAAATCAACTTCCGTTCCCGGTTCCGTTTGAGTAGGATCGTTAGGATCGATATTAAATAAAGTAACGGTGAAACCCGTATAATCATCTAATTCCTCATTATTACAACCCAGAATTTGTCCAAAAGGATCGACTAATTCTGAATTAGGCCCAAAAGGATCGACGTATCCCGTTTCCGTTGTAGAGTAATTTGGAGTAACTGTTATTTGATTGGTATTTCTCAGATAACGTTGATTAGTTTTTTTATTTCTATAACTAAATGCAGCCTGGTTGCTAATTGTTGGACTCGGAACCTTTTGAGCTAATGTAGATATGGGACTTTGAATAACACTTCCTGCTAAAAAGGTAGCCGCTATCCGTCTAAACCAGCTACTACCATAAATTTGGTATCGCTTTGTTTTGCGGCGCACGAATTTCTCCTAATATAATTAATAACTAGACAGTTTGTGTCTTGTTAATTTCTCAACCGTTAAATTCCTAATGTAGAGACGTAGCACCGCTACGTCTTATTAATGCACCGCTAAGTCTCATTAATTAACTACAACGTCTCTACAATCCAAAATCCGTCTTGGAAAGTTTTGGGGTTCGTGAATCTACACCCCAAACTTTCCGCAAAATCCAAAATCCAAAATCGCTTTAACGTACTCTTACCTGATAAGTTCCATTCACAGCGCCTTTAGCGGGAACCGATTTTCCAAAATTCCAACGCACATGAGTATAAGCAGTATCAGGAGCTGGCCGAGTTTCTACCGTACCGTCAGCTAATTTAACTTCCACGGTGGGATTTTTCACATAAGTCTTACCACCGTTAATGCTATAAGTAATTTGTGCTCCAGTATTTTCGTTTACCGTTGCAGAGTTAAGTACGTAAGCCATTCCTCTAGGAATTGGTTGATTAATAGTAAGATTATTAACAGCTTTCTCCCCATTATTCGCACCCGTTACCGAGTACCTGAGTATTTCTGCTCGCTGAACTTCAGCGCCATTTGGTAACTCTTGCCAAATTACTTTTCTGTTACCTTGAGCATCTGTTTTGACAATCTTCTTTTCCGCCTTCAAGCGTAACTTTACTTGCCCTTTCTCCGCATTTTGAGCAACAGCAGCGCTATCTTGGAATATATTTGCAACTACAGGAATCTGACCGCTAAATGTCATACCTGCAATTAATGCGATCGCACTTATACTTGCAATAGAAACACGTTTCATATCAATTACCTCAAAAAGTATTGCTGAAATTTAACGTTGAGAATTATAACTATAGCCGTTTATACCCCACCCCAGCCCTCCCCTTATTAAGGAGAGGGGGCACAGAGACTCTCCTCTCCCCAACCCTCCCCTAGATGGTTAAGTAAACCCCACCCCAGCCCTCCCCTTATTAAGGAGAGGGGGTACAGAGACTCTCCTCTCCCCAACCCTCCCCTAGATGGTTAAGTAAACCCCACCCCAGCCCTCCCCTTATTAAGGAGAGGGGGCACAGAGACTCTCCTCTCCTCAACCCTCCCCTTAACAAGGGGAGGGTGCGCGAAGCGCGGGTGGGGTTCCTGCCTGTTCACATAAACTCCTCCGGCTTCCGGTTTCTTATGTAAAGACGCGAATCAGAAAGCGTCTCTACAATTAATTCAATCTATGGTGCTGGATCTGGGGCTGGTGCTGGATCTGGGGCTGGTGCTGGTTCTGCTGCCGGCGCAGTATTAGCGTCACCCGTCAATCCACCACCGTTAATCCGACGTTGGAAGGTAAAGGTTCTCGTCTCTTGA